>NZ_JAICZW010000186.1 GCF_029057325.1 Bacteroides sp.
CGGACGTTCTTCGGACAAACTCCACTCCCTAGGACCGAAGAATGTCCGAAGAACGTCCGAAGAACGTCCGAAGAAACACCGAAGAAACTACGAAGCAGAAAAGGACCGGATAAGACGCGGACAAGAAGTACAGAGAGAAGACAAAACTTTCGGGACAGAGACATACTTTGTAAACAATTACGATTATCTATTCTTCTCAGAGGAGTCATCAGCCGACAAGTCGGTTTCACTCCTAATGAAACGAAGTGAAGTGATAACTCCTTTAACTCCCGCAAATGAAAAAGCCGTACTGTTTCAATTATTTCTCTTCAATATTCTTTGACACCCACATTCCGATATCCTGCTTGCTCAATGCGGCGGCCATCAAATCGGGAAATTTATCCGGTGTACATGCAAACGTGGGGACACCGAGGCCGGCCAGATACTCGGCATGATGCTTATCGTAGCAGGGTGCTCCATCATCATTCAGGGCAGGAAGCACAATCAGTTGCACTCCACCGGCAACGATGGAGGCGAAACGTTTGTACATCTCCTTCACATCGCCACCCTCGTAAAGGTCTGTCACCAGAACAAGGACAGTATCCAACGGACGTGTAATCACACTTTGGCAGTAGGTCAAAGCCCTGGCAATGTCTGTCCCACCGCCAAGCTGGACACCGAACAGCAGGTCAACCGGGTCTTGCAGGTCGTCGGTCAGGTCAACAACCGAGGTGTCGAACACCACCATTCTCGTGTTCACGGACGGCAGGGAAGCCAGCACTGACCCAAAGATGCCGGAATAGACGACAGAGGTCCCCATCGAACCGCTCTGGTCAAGACAAAGTATAACATCCTTCAATGCCTTGCTTTTGCGACCATAACCGATTCTGACTTCCGGTATGATGGTCTTGTACTGAGGCTGGTAGTTTTTCAGGTTCTTTATGATGGTTGTCTTCCAGTCAATCTCATTGTAACGGGGATTGCGTCTTCTTGCCGAACGGTTCAATGCACCGGTAACGGCTTGCCGGGTAGGAGCAGTGAGCTTCCGCAGCAATTCGTCCACCACCTTGCGGACTACCTGCCGGGCCATCTCCTTGTTTTTCTCGGGGATGGCTCTTCCGAGTGACATCAGTGTGGCAACCAGATGTACGTCAGGGACAACCGTCGCCAACATCTCCTTTTCCGTCAGCAACGAGTCGATATGCAGACGCTTGATGGCATCCCTTTGGATGACCTGCACCACGGTCTGCGGAAAAAACTCCCTGATATCACCAAGCCAGCGGCTTACTTTCGGGGCCGATGACCCGAGTCCTCCGCGCCTGTCACTGTCATAGACAGCTTCCAACGAACTATCAAGACGCTGCTCCTCCACCGTCAGCGCGACACCGGTTCCGTCGGCGGCATTTCCGCCGAGAGCCATGCGCCATCTTTTCAAATAGGCTGTTTCCATGTGCTGTTCCTTTTTGTTTATCCGATTCCTAAAAGTGTGCCGAGCAGAGGTATCACTTTGGATGCCTCCCCGTCATTACAGGAATGATTCCCGACGACTGTTTTTGTATCGGTTCCATTCCATTCAAATTCCTTTGCCTTCTCACCCAGCTTGCGACGCTCGGCTGTGGTGAAATTACTGAATGTACGTCTTATCACCGGCAGCAGTTCAATGAAACTTCCGTCACTCAGCCCACATAGCCAACCGTTTACAAGCTGCCATAGGTTGTCGTCCAACAGCAGTACCGAACCGGATGACCGCAGAAAGCCCTCGAACCAGTATGCAGTGTCGGAAGGTGCGTTACCCACGGATGAATAGAAACTCAAGGCGTCACGCATCTCTTCACGCGCTATCCTCCCTTTGTCGTAAAGAATGCGTGCGGCATATCCGGAGAGCAGGGGATGCGCTCCCGATGAATTGCGAATCTGCTGCACAAACTCGTACCACATACCGTTCAGTTCTTCATCATCAAGGGTCGATACGGCATAATTGGTGGCCGACAGGTGCTCCAGCAGGCCACCGGCAGCTTCCTCGTCGATATTGATGCAAACAAGCAGGCCTCCTGCAAGGATACGCGCCACCATCGCCCTGAGCATGTCGCCCACCTTGCTGAAATCCAGGTTGCGGACATCGCCGTAACGCACGATGTTCACCAGGTCGGGAACCGCCTCCATCATTTCCACGATATCGGCAGATGCCGCCGACAGACGGTCGAGCCGTATGGTCATCGCCTCCACCAGTTCCGGAAGGTCGGCCGGAATGACACGGTTCAGAAGTTTCGTGAGTTCAGGGATACGGGTAACCCCGACCATGCGGTCGGAGATATACTTCTGCACGGCCTCTTTCACGGTATTCCCCCAGACAGCCCGTTCGATGATGCAAACAAGCTGTTCCGGCTTATGGTAAAGGGTCCATTTTTCCTTGAATGTACCCTTGCCGCCTGCGGCTTCCGGTTTGGCCCAATCAATGTCAAGCAGTGCCAATCGGTGGAAGAACAGACTCCGTTCCAAATCGATTTCCTTGCGCAGGTCAAGTGTCATTTCCTTTATTTCCGCCGTGAAAGGCAGACGCAGGCGTTTCTGCAGCCGCTCGACGTCAATCAAAAGAGGAACTTTAGGTACGGCTTCCGGAACTTTGCCCAAACGGTTGCCTACAATAAGCGATTCCCTGATAAGTTGCAGCAGCATATCGTCGCCGAAGCCCATGACGGCTGTCACCGCCTCGTTATACTCCTCCAGCGTGGGGGCAGGCATCCCGCGCAATGCGGCTGTCGCTTGCGCCAGACGGACCGTCTCAATGACATGGGCCACCGAAACGTCCATGTTCTTCTGCCTCAGCAAGGCGGCTATATGGCTGACCCACAAAGTGCCGTCATCATCCGGATGATGCCACAGGTAATGGTACCATCCCGGAGAGTCTATGCCGGCCCCGTAACCGCTGCGGAAGGTGAGCCTATTATATGTCCAGGGAATCCATGTACACTCAGTCTTGACTTTTGGCAACCCTTTCAGCAGCTCATTGTCCTCCTTCACTTTCGGCATATTCTCCAGTGCCGGAACGTGCCATGCCCCACAGATTACAGCGATGCTCCCGAAAGACTCTTTCTGTGCGGCACGAATCATGCGGCGCATCCACGCTTCCCGGACAAGATCCCTGCGAGAGGTGTGTCCGGGCAGGGCCTCCCTGAGTGCGGTCACCGCCTCCTTTACAGCCTCGAAGATTCCACAGTTCTCCCTGCGCTGTTCTATGTTCATGTTCCACCACGATTCCCCATCGGAATAGCCAGCGGCTTCCGCCAACAGGTCAAACGGATCGCCCGTTTTTTCAATCACTTCGCCATTCGCTTCACCGGACTCGCCGCCCTCTTGCTTTTCCGCTTCGAAAGCCAGGGAATGGACAAGCGGAAGGTCGAAGAAGCGCAATGTGACATTCTCCCGAAGGGCATAGCGCAAAGCCTGCCATTCAGGCGAAAAGTCGGCAAACGGATAGAATACGGCATTCTGCGGTGCATCCGGCTGATAACCGAGCAAGGCTACCGGCGGCTCCATCTGCCCGTCGGCAATGAACGGCATGAGCGCTTCCGCCTCCGCCGGTCCTTCAAGCAGAATGAGGTCGGGACGAATCCGCTCCAGTTCCTGCAAGATGTTCCGGCAGGAGCCGGGACCGTGATGACGTATTCCCAATAGATGAATGTCTGTCATATTACTTAAGAGGTGCAAAATACGTCCATCAAATCATATCTCTGGAAGCTCTGTAGATGTCTTTCCAGCCGTCACGGTTCTTGACCACAGTCTCCATGTATTCCTGCCACACCACTTTGTCTTGTACCGGGTCTTTCACCACGGCACCGAGAATTCCGGAAACGAGGTCTTCGGCATGAATCTGTCCGTCGCCGAAATAGCCTGCCATGGCAAGACCGTTGTTCACCACGGATATGGCTTCGGCCGTACTCAGCGTGCCGCTCGGACTCTTAAGTTTGGCCTTGCCGTCATTGGTCGCCCCCTGACGCAACTCCCGGAAAATGGTGACAACCCGACGGATTTCATCAAGGGCCGGTCTCTCTGCCGGCAGCTGCATCACCTTCTCGAAGCTCTCCACGCGGCGGCGGACGATGTCAACCTCTTCCTCAAGCGTGTCAGGCAATGGAAGGATGACCGTGTTGAAACGACGCTTCAGTGCACTTGAAAGCTCATTTACTCCCTTGTCTCTGTTGTTGGCCGTGGCAATGATGTTGAATCCGCGTATGGCCTGTACCTCCTTGCTCAGTTCGGGTATGGGCAAGGTCTTCTCGGAAAGAATGGTGATGAGCGTATCCTGCACATCGGAACCGATACGTGTAAGTTCTTCTATGCGGCCGATTTTACCTTCCTGCATGGCTTTCATCACCGGAGTCTGCACCAGCGCCCCTTCACTAGGTCCTTCGGCAAGAAGACGGGCATAGTTCCATCCGTAGCGGATGGCCTCTTCTCCCGTACCGGCGGTGCCCTGCACAATCAGCGTGGAATCGCCGGATATAGCTGCCGCAATATGTTCGCTGACCCAGCTCTTAGCTGTACCGGGAAGACCGTACAGCAGCAGCGCGCGGTCGGTGACAAGGGTAGCCACGGCAATCTCCATCAGGCGGCGGTTGCCTATGTATTTGGGGGAGACTTCAAAACCGTTTTCCAATGTCCCACCCATGAGGTAGGTGACTACAGACTGGGGAGACATCTCCCAGTTTTCCGGAATCGGGTTGGTCTCGTTCTTTTTCAGTTCATGAAGTTCCTCTGCAAACTGCTGCTCGGCATGTTGTCTCAGTAAAGTGCTCATATAAATATCAATTATTTTTTTTCGTTTAACAACGTATTTATTTCAGATTTAAGATCCATGAATTCCAACATCTTCGAACAGAACCCGTTCATGGACGGCGATGCTTCTGCCGAAGATGCAGCTTTTGCCTCGATGACGCTCCTTAAGTGGGAAGGTATATGAATGGCAAGTCGCTCTGCCATGTATGCGCCATCGTATAAGTATTCCCGTTTCAGGAGCCATGACAGGACGCTGGACGAGAATTTAGGTCCCCACATCTCGCAATCGGCCCCGTACCATGAATCAGGTATGTAATTGAAATTCCCGACATTTTCCGGCCAGCAGATTTCCTCTCGTTGTGAGGGAGTAAGCATAGCAACAAGTTCCGGTTTGCAGAGATAGGAAGGGGCTTCCTTCAGTGTGTGGAAGGCCCACAATCCGTCCGAAAAATTGAGTATCGGATTTTCCAGAACCAGGTATTTCTTGAAAGGGGGATGTTTGGCAAATTTCCTCGCGGCTTTTTCCTTGTCACATCCATACACTTCGCACCAGAAGTCCAGAGGTACGCGTTCGGCAAGCTGCCTGAGAATGAATTCGGAATCACTCTCCTTCTTGTTGGAACTTACCTCGGACAGCCCCAGGCTCTTCATCTCCTCGGTATATTCAATCTCTTTGTATGACCACCCGGTAAGCAGATTGTGCCTGATATGTCCCCGCAGAAGTTCGCAGCAGCGTGTCACCATTGCCGAGTCGGGAATCATGCACAGAAGTTTCCGCGCCGTCTCCTTGACAACGGTGCTACGGTCCGCCTTCATCACCTCCTGTATGAAGGGTTCATCGGATTTACCGATATTCGTCCGAAGGCATTCAAGCAGTTCATTTCGGTGATTGGCAGGCTCGCTCTTCCAGTCTTTGCGCAGCAGCTCAAGAGCCGCGGCAGGCTCCTGCCGCCTGTATCTGGCAAGCATGTCCTTACGCTCGCCGTGTGTGGCAGTATCCCAAGTCTCCACCTTTTCACTTTCCTGACCGGCCAGCCCCATCTGTCTGGTCAGCCATAGGCCTCTGTTTCCGGCCAGCCCTTTCAGCAACCTGCGTTCTTCGAATCGCAACGGGTTGTTGCTGTCATAGGCACGCCGGATAAGCGGTTGAAGATATTCGGGTGAAATGATTTTTCCGGAGTCCTGCGCCAGGCGATAGGCATAGGCCGGCATATAGCGCGTGTCCTGAAGTCTGGAAAAGAGCAAGCTTCGGTCTTTGTCAAAATACGGCAGTTCCTCTTCAGGAGCTTTCTCCACGGGAACAATGCCTTCCGCTCCGGCCGGTTCCCATCCCGCCCGTCTGTAAGCGAATGCGGATGCGGCTGTCATGTAAAGGAACGCCTCCATGTCGTCGGATTTCTCACGGATGCGGCTCACCAATGTCTGAAGGGAGTCCGGAAAGTCACCGGGAGCAAATTCATGGTTGGCTGTTCCGAGCAGTGCAGCCTGTATGATAGGTTCAGTTACGTTCATCTCTCCAAGTATGATATACTTTGTTGTACCAAATGGATTTCAATTCCCATATATCCCCGTTTACAAGAACCAGCGATGCAAACGGGTTGCCGCCGGTAATGGCGAGAATGTCGATGTAGGTCTCTTCGGGCATCCTCACCGGAACAGCCTGTCCTGCATTGTCAAGCAGGCTGTATCCTTTCCCGTTCCGGACCACCGTCACATCATTTACAAGCAAAGGGACCTCCTCTGAAAAAGGATTCGCAATCATAGCCTGACGATACACAGCGGCAGCCAGTTTCAAATCCGTGCTGCAATCCGGCACAAAGCTTTCTTCCAGAAGTACGGACTCCCTGAACAATGCCCGGCGGCATGTCCCGGTGCCGTTGTAAAAGCATAGCGCACCTTCATAGGCACTGCCCGGAATCCAGTTCTCAGTGGAAAAGGTTCCGGCAACGGTGAAACTCAGGTATTTGGCGAAAAGAGCGCTTCTTTTTCCATAAAACCAGTAAATGTCGGTATTGATATCGTTGACTTTACGCGACTGCTTGTGAAGCACAAGCCAGCTATCCGCTACCGGTGCTCCGGCAAGAACATTGTCTTTGGATTGAGGATATCCGATTTGCGTGCGTATCTCGTCCTTCCATTCATCGGGAAGCGTGTCTATGTTTCTGTAGCCCTGCATCAGCAGATAGAGTTTGCCCATGCTTTCCGTCAGGTCGGATTTCCAGCTTTCCGTGTCGAAGTCTATCCCCTGCATGGCTCTCAGTCTCCCGGCAAGTCCCGGTGCTTGAGCATCCACCATCCGTCGGGCCATGTTGTCGAATAGGGTATAGATCCGTTCCGGCACATTCAGGAAGCCGTTGCGCACCAGGTCTTTCATCCATACCTCAAGGTCGGATATCCCTTCAAGTACCTTCCGGTGACGTTTCTCCTGTCTTTTGGCCTGCGCCGCTTCATCTACCGGCGCTTCGCTTTTTGCCTTCTGCTCCTTCTTCTCTGCCTTCTCCGTTCTTTTGGCAAGCCAGGCGGTTACCCAATCGGGTTCTTCCGCTCGCTTAAACTGCTCCGGCTGCCGTGCGTACAGCAACAGCAGGCCAAGCCCATGCTTACAGGGGAATTTGCGGCTCGGGCAGGAACATTTGAACGCGATGTCATTCAAGTCTATCACCGTCTGGTAGGGATTCTTTCCGCTTCCCTGACAATGCCCCCAGACAGCACGCTCACTACATTCCCTGAGCACCCATTTGCCTAAAGTCGCAAGTCCTTTACCGGCTTTTATCGAAGAGTCATCCGGAGCAAGCTGTAATATCTGTTCTTCTGTCAAGTTCAATGGCATAAACAACAACTTAATTTGTCATTGGAAAACAATACAAAATTAGGAAAAATTCGTCACCTTGCATTATCGGACAACGGTTTTCTTCATTTTACGATTCATATATTAATGTGGATTCGGTATAAGCAGTAAATTTATAGTGCCCAATTATAACATATAAACGATTACCACTATGTTCTCAAAGGATTAAATTACAGAGATTTATTGATTAGTTCCAAACAGAAAATCCCCTCCCAAAGTTATAAAGTCCCAAAGTTCCCTCCTTTGCTCAACTCCTACCATCTTCCATTATCCTCAGAAACAGCCTTGCACACATCTCCGCATCATCTCCGGCACGATGGTGAACGCCTTCGGGAATGCCGAGTTGCCCACACAGATAGCCAAGGGTATTGCAACTGAAGCTGTACACTTGCCGGGCTGCCTTCAAGGTGCAACACCATCTCAGTTCCGGCAAATGCAAACGATACAATTTCGCAGAATGTTCCAGGCAACCGCGGTCGAAAGGCGCGTTGTGCGCCACAAAGGTATTGAACTCGTCAAGGTACAGCCGTTCGATTTCCTCCCACACTTCCGGGAATGAGGGCGAATTTTCCGTATCTTCCGGACGAATCCCGTGACATTGCATGTTCCAATAGCTGTACAGATTCCCTTCCGGCTGCACCAACCATGAGCGCGTCTCCACGATTTCACCGTTCCGAACAACGCAGATTCCAACCTCACAGACAGATGCTCGCTTTCCCGTGGCGGTTTCAAAGTCTATGGCGATAAAGTTCAATCCATCCATCATATTTCTTCTTTATAGTATGGCATTAGATTATTGGCAAATGATTATTACATTATTTTTCAATGAAAATCACATCAGCAAGCGCCTTATAACGATTCTTCTTGAATGTAAAGCCTATCTCTTTCAATGAATTTTCATTAAATTGCTCCAAATAATTATTGATTTTAGGTTCAATAAGAGAAAATGCCCTTTTCATTTTCCACGATTGAGTCATATTTTCCGTATCCACAAGAATCACAAACAACCTGTTTTCAGCACCAAATCTCATTTCTCCTTGGTTAGCATATAACCACGTCATTAATTCTATTGTATTCTCTTTAGCTTCTGCTATAACCTCCTTGCGTTTGTCATTCAATTCGGCAAGAATGTCTGTGTGTCCTACTTCTGCCAATTTCTCTGAAAGTATATATATTTGCAAAGATTCAGAAACAGCATTATTAACCGTAATACCCCTCTCTTTTGCTTTTTGTTTTAGCCATGTAATTTCCCTTTTGCCCAATTTGTTTTTTAATTTTTCATCCATATACTGATTGGGAAAAAACGTGACTTTCAAATCTATCGGATGGTCTGCTATAAAGAAATCAACACTCTTTATTTCGCCCACTGCCGAGGAAGCTGCATTGCATTAGGAGTATTCTCCAATTTTTCGAACAACTCTACATTTTGTTCCGCAATCTTAGTCTTAGTAAGGACAATATTGTTTTGAGCAACAAACCGTTCGATTTGTTTACTACGACAAACCGCACGTACCTTAAGCCATAACAAGCCATTGGAATCTTGATTGAACGAATATAAGTTTTGATTTCTAAACTCATTATCCCATTTTTCGAAGTTTGTCATTATCCTTAAAATTTATTTTGTGGTACAAACTAAAAGTATTTCACTGCTACCGGCAACGCTGCCTTTACCGCCACGTCCGGCATTATATGTTTTTCTTTCAATCTTAACGTCACGATATGCCCTTATCATATCGACCATAGTATCTACATCCGGATAACTGCGATCGTTATAACTCACAAGCCAAGTCGGAATATGATTAGCCCGTTCAAACATTAACTGCAAATTCGCAAGAGCCTCACTATTTTTATCAAATCCACTATATTTTTTAGGCTCATAACGCTTGGTTCCATTGATAAATTGCTTATCCTTCCAGTATTCGACATAGGTTTCCAACAAATGATAGAATGATTGGTAATCAGCATGACTATTGCAATATGGTGGGTCAAAATAGGCCAAATCTATTCCATTTAATCGAGGAAGCAGGTCAAGGATATTCTCATTATAGCTGATATTACCTTTGCTATTATCGAAAACGGCAGCATTATATTCAGGAAGCAGTTCCATAAACAAATCTTTCAACGGGCGTATCAAACTACGGTTACGTTTTATGCGAGCAGGATCGGCTGCATATACAAGAGCTTGCGTATGTGCAAAATGCCCCATTGTCACTTTGCGGGTCATACTTCGACACATTACAGTCAAAGCCAATGCTTGTTTATACACATTTCCCAGACGATGCACATTGCTACGAAAGCTATCCGCAAAAGCAGCATCTGCCGGAATAAAGAATAAACCGGAAAACAGCTTTTGCATAAGATCAAATTCGACCGGATTGCTATTCTCAGAAAACAGAATATTCAAATCTTGCTTGTCGAGGACAAAACCCGGATTCTCTACTAAAGCTTTGCCGATTAAATTATTGAAACTCAGAAAATCATTAGTTACAACTTTCTTTCCTAACTGTTTGAGCATATATGCAATAGATTGAGAGCCGGAAAAAGCATCCAATATGGTATTTGCATTTTCCGGAATAAATTGCGCAATCCATCCTCGATGAATAAATTTAGCCCCAAGATATTGCGGTTCAGGGAACTTGTAATCCAAATATTTTGTTTCAGTAAAAAGCATACTATTTTTAGTTTATGCAAAACTAAGAATAATTTGTGGGAATAGGGATATTATTCTTTATTTCTTTTTGAAAGAGGGATTTCTACATGCATATATCAGAAGCAATAGAAATTTCTTTTATCTTTGCCTCCAGAAATCAAAAAGGGAAACCTGGAGGGAATTCAATAAAATGCAGTTGGCCGAAAGACATATCATTAAAAAGTCTGATGAGAGGTTTGCGAAGCTGGATGACATCTGCTTCCGCTCAAAGAACTTGTATAACGCCACGTTATACACCATCAGGCAACACTTCTTTACAACCCAACAGCATTTATACCATCGGCAAGTCATAAAAGACTTCACGAAAAACAACCAAGCGGATTATCTTGCCCTCCCACGAAAGGTGAGCCAAACCACAATGGAAATGGTAGGCAGGAATTTCAAGTCCTTCTTCGGAGCATTGAAAGCCAAGAAAACGGGAAAAAACGACCGTCCCGTTGAACTCCCCAAATACTTACACAAGACCAAAGGCAGATACATTGCCACCTATACCAACCAAGCCATTTCTATGGAATGGTTAAAGAAAGGATACATCAAGCTATCCGGCGAAGATGTGCTTATCAAGACCCAACGAGGTGGTGACGTGAAACGGGTGTGCGTGGGAAAAGACAAACAAGGAAAGGATAAATACGAATACAAGTCAGAGGTTCAGCAGGTGCGTGTAGTACCCAAAGGCAACCATTATGTGGTGGAAATAATATACAATGTGGAAGAGGTGAAAGAACTTCCCGACAACCACCGTTATTGCTCCATCGACATTGGCGTAAACAATCTCGCGGCAGTAGCCAGCAATGTTTTGTCGCCTTTCCTCGTCAATGGCAGACCGTTGAAATCGGTGAACCATTATTATAACGAGCAACTGGCAAAAAGGAAATCACAATTAGAGACCCGATATGATGACAGAAAAAGCAGCAACAGCATCAAGCGTTTGACATTCAAGCGCAACCAGAAAGTGGACGATTATTTGCACAAAAGTTCCCGATACATTATCAATCAATTAGTTTCCAATCATATCAACACATTGATTATTGGTAAAAACAAAGAGTGGAAACAAGAGGTAAACATAGGGAAAATCAATAATCAGAACTTCACACAAATACCCCATGCACGCTTTATAAACATGCTGACATACAAGGCTCAATTGCACGGCATACGGGTAATCGTACAAGATGAAAGCTACACCTCAAAATGTAGTTTTTTAGACGACGAACCTATAAAGAAGCACGAGACCTATGCAGGAAAGCGAATAAAAAGAGGCTTGTTCCGCTCCGCAAAGAACGTCCTTGTTAATGCGGATATAAACGGAGCACTCAATATTTTAAGAAAGGCAGTCCCCGATGTAACATTTACAGACAGGATAAAGGTGTGTAGTACGCCAATACTCATAAACATCCCCCAAAATTCGGGAGTGTTTATCTCTATAAAGGATATAGAATCAAGCACTTATGCGCCATAAGGTGTATGAGGTGTTCAATTGAAGTATATATCCAACTAATAGTGCTTCGTAAAGCAGAAACATTTGGGTGTATGAGGTGTTCAATTGAAGTATATATCCAACTATATAAGTACGAACCTAAAGAGGAGAAAGGTGTATGAGGTGTTCAATTGAAGTATATATCCAACTACTGCTAACTTCCAGCGCTCCACCATGATGGTGTATGAGGTGTTCAATTGAAGTATATATCCAACTACGGGCTGTACACCGAGCAGTTCTTGTCGGGTGTATGGGGTGTTCAATTGAAGTATATATCCAACTATTTGGATGATTTAATATTAACTGAAGAGGGTGTATGAGGTGTTCAATTGAAGTATATATCCAACTAATCTATTTTAGGTTTTCGTCTGAATATCGGTGTATGAGGTGTTCAATTGAAGTATATATCCAACTATTGTCGAATGGAACATTTCTCAAAGACCGGTGTATGAGGTGTTCAATTGAAGTATATATCCAACCATTACGAAATGTGCAAGAATAAAGGTGAGGTGTATGAGGTGTTCAATTGAAGTATATATCCAATTATACCTATCCCCAATAGTACCACATGCTTCATTAGCTCTTCTTCTTTATAATTTATGCAATCGCTAAGACACAGCACCACGTCTTTGGGTAATAGGATAGATAGCCTTTCCGAATTATAATTCAACAATCTTTTGCATGCATGAATGTATGCACTGCCAGATCACGCCCACGCCACATTCACAATCTCCCCATTATCATTGCTAAATTTCCCCACTTCTAACCCCTATTATCAGCATAAATAGCCCCTCCAAGCAGCGAATGTAATTCGTTAACCAACCGTTGCCCGTTCGTTAGACATCCGTCACCCATTCGTTAAACACCCGTTTTCTATTCGTTAGACAGCCGTCTAACGAATAAAACTCGCCGTTCCGCCACATATCCCTGTACAGCCTTGCAACAAATTTCCCTACGAAAGTGCATCCGAACAAGGGTTTTTCCGTACATTTGTAGCTACTTATCGAATTACTAACGAATTACTAACATTAAAAAGACACAAAGAATGTACAAACAACTGATTGCAGCATTCTCGTTGACGGGAGCCTTGTTTTTGGGCGCATGCGCTTCCGCTCCATCGGAAACACGGGAGATTGCTATTATTCCACAGCCCAGAGAGATGCAAGAAAAAGGTGGAACATTTCTCTTGAAAGAGGGACAGACCATTGGCGCGGCGGACCAGGAACTGATGCCAGCAGCCAACTACCTGGCAGGATTGCTGTCGAAAGCCACCGGCTACACCTTTGAGACGGCGGTAGGCGAAGGAACCATCTCGCTGGAAACAGGCAACGCCGATGCGAAGGAGGGAGGATACCTGCTGGACGTCTCTACAAAAAGAATCCAAATCAAAGGAAACAATTACGGAGGGGTGATTTCGGGCATCGAGTCTCTGCGCCAGCTGCTTCCTGCCGAGATTGAATCGGATCAAGTAGTCAACGGAGTGGAATGGAGCGTGCCTGCCGTAACCATCAAAGATGCGCCCCGTCTGCAATGGCGCGGCCTGATGCTGGACGTATCGCGCCACTTCTATACCAAGGAGGAGGTCAAGGAGCTGCTGGACATGATGGCGCTCTACAAACTGAACAAGTTCCACTGGCACCTGACCGACGACCAAGGCTGGCGTGTGGAAATCAAAAAATATCCGTTGCTGACCGAAAAAGGGGCATGGCGCACCTTCAACAGCCACGACCGTCAGTGCATGAAGCTCGCCGGAGAGAACGACAATCCGGACTATGAGATTCCCGAAGACAAGCTGAAAGTGGTGGAAGGCGACACGCTTTACGGTGGATTTTACACGCAAGAGGACATTAAAGAGGTAGTGGCATACGCGGCGGTACGCGGCATCGACGTCATTCCGGAGATTGACATGCCGGGACACATGCTGGCTGCGATAAGCAATTACAAAGGTGTCTCTTGCTCGGACAAGATAGGTTGGGGGTCCGTCTTCTCCTCACCCGTATGTCCGGGAAAAGAGACGGCACTGGAATTCTGCCAGAATGTATATAGCGAAATCATCCCACTGTTCCCTTATAAATATGTACACCTGGGAGCCGACGAAGTGGAGAAGACGAACTGGAAGAAATGCCCGGATTGCCAGCAACGGATGCGAGAGAACGGCTTGAAGACGGAAGAAGAGTTGCAGTCGTGGTTCGTACATCGCATGGAGAAGTTCTTCAACGAGCGTGGCAAGGAGATGATAGGATGGGACGAGATATTGGAAGGAGGGCTTTCGCCGACGGCCACCATCATGTGGTGGCGCACCTGGAACCCGAAGGCAGTGCCGACGGCCACGGCGCAAGGCAACCATGCCATCCTGAGCCCGAACGCCAATTTCTACCTCGACTACCAGCAGGACAAGAACTCGATAAAGAACATGTACGCCTTCGAACCGCTGATTGACACCCTCAGCGTTGCCCAAAAAGAACGGATACTGGGTCTGCAAGGCAACGTGTGGTGCGAGTGGATTCCGTCCAGAGAGCGGATGCAATACATGGTGATGCCGCGCATGCTTGCCTTGTCCGAAGTGGCTTGGGTGGAAACGGAAGCGAAAGACTGGGAGCGTTTTGTCGGACGGATGGTCGCCCAATTCCCCCGGTTGGACATCATGGATGTGAATTACCGCATCCCGGATTTGGAAGGTTTCTATGAGACCAACGCTTTTGTCGGCGAAGGCACGTTGGACATCAAATGCCCGGCTCCCGACGTGACCATCCGCTATACGACAGACGGCACGGTGCCGACTTTGGAATCGCCTCTGTATGAAGGTGCGATAAAAGTAACGGAAACCACCGATTTCACCCTCCGCACCTTCCGCGCGAACGGAAAGAAGGGCGACATCGTAAAGACCCGTTTCATCAAAGATGAATACGCTCCGGCAGTGGAGGCCAATCCGTCACATACCGGATTGCAGGCGGTATGGCATGAATATACGGGAAATGACTGCGCAGGCATCGACGCCGCTCCGGTCAACGGAACGTATGAGGTGAAAGAGGCAGGGATACCTTCGGAAGCAAAAGGAAACATCGGCCTGGTGATTACCGGCTATTTCAATGCGCCTTCAGACGGCATCTATACCTTCGTCCTGTTGTCGGATGACGGCAGCATCTTGAAAATCGACGGTGAAACGGTGGTTGACAACGACGGCCCCCACTCTCCCCGGGAACTGATAGGACAGAAAGCCTTGGGCAAAGGAATGCATCCGGTTGAGATAAAGTATTTCGACCATAACGGCGGAACCCTCCGCTTGAAGGTACTCGACCCGAATGGGAACGAATTGCCGGCAAGCGCGGGAATCTATACGTATTAGAAACACAAAAACTCCCGCAAACGCTTTGCCACTTCCGGCGCATTAAGTAATTTTGTGCGAAATTTTTAAATTATATATTTTATTAGGTATTATGGATTGGTTACAAAGTTTATTATGGGACCCATCATCCGTAGCCCACATCGTCTGCTTGTACGCATTCGTCATCTCCGTGGGTGTGCTGCTGGGTAAGATTAAGATTTTCGGGGTGTCGCTGGGAGTGACGTTTGTGCTCTTTGCCGGCATCCTGATGGGACATTTCGGCTTCACCGGAGAAACGCACATCCTGCATTTCATCCGCGAATTCGGTTTGATTCTGTTTGTATTCTGCATCGGTCTGCAAGTAGGACCTTCGTTCTTCTCCTCTTTCAAGAAAGGGGGCATGCAACTGAACGCACTCGCCGTGGGCATTGTGGTGCTGAACGTGGTGGTGGCACTGAGCATCTACTTCATCGACGGAAGCATTGAGCTGCCGATGATTGTAGGTATCCTGTATGGTGCCGTGACCAACACCCCCGGTCTGGGTGCCGCCAACGAAGCGCTGAACCAGCTGAACTATACGGGCGACCCCATCGCCTTGGGATATGCCTGCGCCTATCCGCTTGGCGTGGTGGGCATCATCGGCTCCATCATCGCCATCCGCTACATCTGCCGGGTCAACCTCAAGAAAGATGAAGAGGAGTTGAGCAACCGGGAGGCGGACAACAAGCACCAGCCGCACACCATGAGTCTGGAGGTACGCAACGAATCGCTCTCCGGCAAAACCCTGATACAGGTCAAGGAGTTCCTGGGACGCGCATTTGTCTGCTCGCGCATACGCCACGAGGGACACGTCAGCATTCCCGACCACAAGACAATCTTCCATATAGGTGACCAGCTCTTTATCGTCTGCACCGAAGAGGATGCCGAAGCCGTAAAGGCGTTCATCGGCAAGGAGATTCAGATGGACTGGGAGCATCAGGACACGCCGATGGTATCGCGCAGAATCCTCGTCACGAAGTCGGAAATCAACGGCAAGAAGCTGGGCGACATGCACTTCCGCAGCATATACGGCGTAAACATCACCCGTATCAACCGTTCGGGTATGGACCTCTTCGCCGACCCGAACCTGGTACTCCAGGTAGGCGACCGTGTCATGGTAGTGGGCCAGCAGGATGCTGTAGAGCGCGTGGCACGCGTACTGGGCAACCAGCTGAAGCGTCTGGACACGCCGAACATTGTGACCATCTTCGTAGGTATCTTCCTGGGTATCCTTTTGGGAAGCCTTCCCATCGCCTTCCCCGGCATGCCGACTCCCGTGAAGCTGGGCCTGGCAGGCGGTCCGCTGGTGGTGGCCATCCTTATCGGACGCTTCGGACACAAACTGCACTTAGTGACCTACACCACCACGAGCGCCAACTTGATGTTGCGCGAGATAGGTATCGTGCTCTTCCTTGCCAGCGTGGGTATAGAGGCAGGCGCACACTTCGTGGAGACCGTGGTAGAAGGCAGCGGCTTGCTGTATGTGGGCTACGGCTTCCTGATTACCGTTCTCCCCTTGCTCATCATCGGCATGGTGGCACGTTTCTACTGCAAGGTGAACTACTTCACGCTGATGGGACTTATCGCCGGTAGCAACACCGACCCCCCCGCACTGGCGTACGCCAACCAGACCGCAGGCAACGACGCTCCTGCCGTAGGCTACTCCACGGTTTACCCGTTGACCATGTTCCTGCGTATCTTGGCAGGACAGATGGTGCTGCTGACGATGATGTAAACCAAGAAAAAACGGGCACAAATGACACTTGGACAATAATTGCACAAGTGTTGTTTGTGCCCGATTGTTTTCTATCCTCTACAAAACGATATGGCAATAATCAGTATGTAACAATGGGCAAAAATTAGGACTCCATCGCCCGCCACTACTTAAACAAGTATCATGAAAGGAAATAGACACACCGCGCCACAACGTCCAAAGCAGACGCGCAAGGCGAAACCGACCGGAAAACGAATCGGCAAATCAAAACCGTCAAAAGCAAACAATCAGCTGAACAGGAGGGTGAAATAGGAGTGATAATCATCACAATTCCACGATTTTCTCTTCAGCCTGTGTCAGTTTCTCTACCCCCTCCGCAGTCACCGCCCAGGAGTTTTCGATGCCGACAGGGCCGACGCCCGGCAATACAATCTTCGGTTCCAGGGCAAAGACCATTCCGGGTTCCAATTCCTGCTTCATGCGAGGAGCCAATACCGGCATCTCGTTTATCTCCAGACCGATGCCGTGACCGATGAACTTGGCCTTCTGCCCCACGCCCATAAAGTTGTCGGCAAATCCGGCCTTGGTCACCATTCCGATGGCAAGGTCATAAAGTTCTTCGCAAACCACTCCCGGCTTGGCCTTTTCGGCCACAGCCTCCTGTATCTCCAAACAAACCTGATGAGCATCGTAGGCTTGAGAAGGCAATTTTCCGATGGAGAACACACGGCTCATGTCGCACATATAACCGTAGAAATTTCCTCCCATATCCACCATAAAGCTCTGTCCGGGCTGTAGTGGCGTCCCATTCACACCGATAGGCAGCGAAGGGTCAACCCCTTCTCCTCCCAAAGCGAAGTCGTATGGAGCAGGAGCCATCGCATTGTCTCCCGCCAACAGACTTCCCATAAATATCTCCATGCTCTGCCCGAAGGTGCGGAAGATGCCCAGACCACCTTCCAAACGCATCAAGCGCTCTATCTCGACGGACAAGCGACGGTCGGTCATTCCCGGCTTGTAAAGCGAAGGTATCTGCTCATACGCCTTGGCGTGGGCAATACCCGAACGGCGGAACATCTCAATCTCCATGTTCGTCTTGACGCTCCGCGCTTTCCGAATAAGCGCCGTGCCGCAAGGCAGCACTTCCGCATCAGGGAAACAGGCCGCCAAGCGGTTGTACTCCGTAAAGGAAAGTTCATCGCCCTCCAGCATCAATCTGGTCGGCAAAGGCAAGCCGCACTCCTTCAGCAAGTCAGGAAGCTGTTCCGGCTTACGGATAGGACGAACATGTTCTCCCGCGATGTTGTTGGGACGTTTGATAAACAGACGGGCAGGAGCGTTCAACGGCAGATAAAGATAACCGCTGACCACACGTCCGTAGGTATAAATCAGATTCACATTGCAAGCGATAAGAGCGGCGTCAATCTCTTGTTGAGCCATCAGATAACGGATTTTATCGCGTCTCTGTTTCAATTCAGATAATAACATCTCTTTGTTGTTCTTTTGATTTCCACGCACAAATATAGATGAAAATCATGAGAATCTCATACCGGCAGGATAAAGAATATATTTTTCTTTAGAGGAAAGAGAGTGAAAATGAAGAATAAAAAAAGAGCTGCCCCATACCTTCGCAGGCGTAGGGCAGCACAAACCACAAATACAAATACAACTAAACAAAGTTTCTTTTTAAATAATTCCTTGACCCATCATGGCATGAGCAACCTTCATGAAGCCGGCGATGTTGGCGCCTTTCACGTAGTTGATATAGCCGTCGGGCTCTGTCCCATATTTTACGCATTGAGCATGAATTCCGTGCATGATGGCGTGGAGTTTCTCGTCCACTTCGGCAGCACTCCAGCTGAGGTGCATGGCGTTCTGCGACATTTCCAGACCACTGGTAGCCACACCGCCCGCATTGACAGCCTTGCCGGGTGCATACATTATCTTGTTTTCGATAAAGAGGTCGATGGCCTCGGGCGTACATCCCATGTTGGAGATTTCGCCTACGCACATCACCTGGTTGTCGATGAGGTGACGGGCATCCTCGCCGTTGAGCTCGTTCTGTGTGGCGCAAGGCAACGCGATATCGACTTTCACTTCCCATGGACGCTTGCCTGGCACGAATGTAGAGCCGGGGAACTCGTCGGCATACGGAGCCACGACATCGTTACCCGAAGCACGAAGTTCCAGCATATAGTCTATCTTTTCGCCACTGATACCGTTCGGGTCGTAGATGTAGCCATCGGGACCGGAGATGGTAACGACTTTGGCACCCAGCTGAGTAGCCTTCGTCACAGCGCCCCAAGCCACATTTCCGAAACCGGAAACAGCCACAGTCTTTCCCTTGATGTCGATGCCCTTGGTTTCCAGCATCTGGTTTACGAAGTACAAGCCGCCGAATCCGGTAGCCTCCGGACGAATCAGCGAGCCGCCGAACTCCAGTCCCTTGCCGGTGAACGTTCCCTTAAATTCACGGGTCAGTTTCTTGTACATACCAAACATATAGCCCACTTCGCGACCGCCTACGCCGATATCGCCGGCAGGCACGTCCATATCCGGACCGAGGTGACGCCACAATTCCAGCATGAAGGCTTGGCAGAAACGCATGATTTCGGCATCGCTCTTGCCGCGCGGAGAGAAGTCGGATCCTCCCTTGCCGCCACCCATAGGCAGAGTGGTCAAGGCATTCTTGAAAGTCTGTTCAAAGCCCAGGAACTTAAGGATGGAGAGGTTGACGGAAGCATGGAAA
This sequence comes from Bacteroides sp., assembly GCF_029057325.1. GTDB lineage: Bacteria > Bacteroidota > Bacteroidia > Bacteroidales > Bacteroidaceae > Bacteroides. The sequence continues at coordinate 19,615 of NZ_JAICZW010000186.1, forward strand.
CGGATACCGCCCTTGTAGGGGCCAATGGCGTTGTTGAACTGCACACGATAGCCCAGATTGGTCTGAACTTCGCCATTATCGTCCACCCACGTAACACGGAAAGTGAAGATACGATCAGGCTCCACCAAACGTTCTATGATTTTCGCCTTCTCAAATTCAGGATGCTGATTATAGATATCTTCGATGGAAAGAAGTACTTCCTTTACGGCTTGAAGATATTCAGACTCACCGGGATGCTTTGCCTCCAAAGAGGCCATGATACGTTCGATATTCATAATATTAC
>NZ_JAICZW010000187.1 GCF_029057325.1 Bacteroides sp.
CTACTAAGTGCCGCTTTTGATGCAAGGGAAAGGGCTGTATGCCACCATCTTAAAGAAGATGGGACTTCCGGTAGGCGACACTCCGGGATTGGGCCCGTGGCGCGCTTTCCTCGAACGCCGTCACAAGGCCGAAGAACAAACACCTCTGCACATTGCGCTGGTGGGTAAATATGATTTGCAGGATGCCTACAAATCCATTCGCGAAGCCCTTTCACAAGCCGGAACTTACAATGACCGCAAGGTATCGGTGGATTTTGTGAACAGCGAGAAACTGACGGACGATAACGTAGAGGAAGCCTTGAAAGGCATGGCGGGCGTACTGATTGGTCCGGGATTTGGCGAACGCGGCATCGCAGGCAAATTTGTAGCCATCAAATATGCGCGCACACACAACATTCCTACCTTCGGTATCTGTCTGGGTATGCAATGCATCGCCATCGAATTTGCCCGGAACGTATTAGGCTATGCCGATGCCAATTCGCGCGAAATGAATGAAAAGACACCGCACAACGTCATCGACATCATGGAAGAGCAGAAATCCATCACCGATATGGGTGGAACAATGCGTCTAGGCGCCTACGAATGTGTCCTGCAAAAAGGCAGCAAGACATACGAGGCATACGGAACCGAACACATCCAGGAGCGCCATCGCCATCGCTATGAGTTCAACAACGCCTATAAGGAAGAATATGAAGCGGCAGGCATGAAATGCGTAGGCATCAACCCCGAATCGGACTTGGTGGAAATCGTGGAGATACCGACCCTGAAATGGTTTGTCGGCACGCAGTTCCATCCCGAATACAGCAGTACGGTATTACATCCGCATCCGCTGTTCCTGGCATTCGTGAAAGCTGCCATCGAAAACGAAAACGAAAAGAATAATCAGTAATCAGTAATTTTGTAATTAACAAAGAATGGATAAAAACACCATTACCGGCCTTGTTCTGATTGGGATCTTATTAGTGGGATTCAGCTACTTGAGCCGCCCTACCCAAGAGCAACTGGAAGCGCAGCAACGCTACTACGACTCCATTGCACAGGTGCAGCAACGCGAAGCCGACTTGCAGGCAAAAGCTGAAGCAGCCTTGGCTAACGAGAAAGAAGCAAAGGCGGACTCCACCGCCCTCTTCTTCAACGCACGTCAAGGAACAAACTCACAAGTGACCATCCAGAACAATCTGGCAGAAATAACCGTAGATACAAAAGGCGGACGCATCGCATCGGCTACCCTGAAAAACTACATGGGACAGGACAAAACGACTCCCGTCACCCTGTTCAGCGGAGATGAAGCTTCCATGAATTTCCTCTTCTATAACAAGCAAGAGACTATCCAGACGGAAGAGTACTTCTTCACTGCAACGGGCCGCACAGACAGCAGCGTCACCATGCGCCTCGCGGCAGACGAGAACAGCTACATAGACTTCACCTACCGCATGCGAAACGACTCTTATCTGGTGGACTTCACCATCCAAGCTGTCAACATGGAAGACAAGCTGGCCGCAACCAACAAACATGTGGACATAGAGTGGTCGCAACGTGCCCGCCAGATAGAGAAAGGATATACCTACGAGAACCGCTTGTCGGAGCTGACCTACAAACTAGCAGGCGATGACACCGACTACCTGTCCGCATCCAAAAACGATGAGAAAGAATTGAAAGAACCGCTGGAATGGATTGCTTTCAAGAACCAGTTCTTCTCTTCCGTGTTTCTGGCTGACGCAAACTTCGAGAAGGCCAAACTTTTCTCCAACATGGAGGCTCAAGGCAGCGGCTACATCAAAGACTACGCTGCCGAAATGAACGCGAAGTTCGACCCGACAGGCAAAGAGCCCACGCAGCTCTATTTCTATTTCGGTCCGAACCACTACAAGACATTGAGTGCCGTAGGAGATGATTTGGATAAGGATTGGGAACTGAACCGTCTGGTCTATTTAGGCTGGCCGCTCATCCGCTGGATAAACAAATGGTTCACCATCAACCTCTTCGACTGGCTCTCCGGCTGGGGATTGAGCATGGGCATCGTGCTGCTGCTGATGACGCTGATTGTGAAAATCGTGGTATTTCCCACTACTTGGAAAACCTACATGTCATCTGCCAAGATGCGCGTATTAAAGCCGAAAATCGATGAAATCAACCGGAAGTATCCCAGACAGGAGGATGCCATGAAGAAGCAGCAGGAAATCATGGGACTCTACAGCCAGTATGGCGTCAGCCCGATGGGTGGATGTCTGCCTATGCTGATACAGTTCCCCATTCTGATGGCATTGTTCATGTTCGTTCCGAGTGCCATCGAGCTGCGCCAGCAGAGTTTCTTGTGGGCGGACGACCTCTCCACCTACGATGCCATCATCAACTTCCCGTTCCACATTCCGTTCCTCGGCAGTCACCTCAGTTTGTTCTGCCTGCTGATGACGGCAACCAACATACTGAACACGAAGTACATGATGCAGCAGCAAGACACGGGTGCCAATCCGCAGATGGAGGCAATGAAGTGGATGTCATACCTGATGCCCCTTATGTTCCTGTTTATCTTGAACAGCTATCCGGCAGGATTGAACTACTACTACTTCATCTCCACGCTGATTAGTGTAGCAACAACCATTATCATGCGAAAGACTACCAACGAGGCAGCACTTCTTGCCCAGTTGGAAGCCAACAAGAAAGACCCGAAAAAGATGAAGACCTCCGGTTTCGCCGCCCGTCTGGAAGCGATGCAGAATCAACAAGAACAGATGATGCGGGAAACACAAAACAAGAAATAGTTGACGAGGAAACGAGTTGACAAGTTACGAGGAGGACGCGCCGAAATCTTTTTTTTGACACGTCCTCCTCTTTTTTTACCTAAAATCCATATCAGTATGCAAACAAAATACACTTATAAAGAGATTTGGCTCATCGCCTACCCCATCCTCATCAGCCTGCTCATGGAGCAGATGATAGGAATGACCGACACCGCCTTTTTAGGACGTGTAGGCGAAGTAGAACTGGGGGCATCCGCCATTGCCGGTGTCTTTTATACGGTCATTTTCATGGTCGCCTTCGGCTTCAGCATCGGGGCGCAGATACTGATGGCACGACGCAACGGCGAACAGCAATATCGGGAAATCGGCAACTTGTTCTATCAAGGCATCTATTTCCAGGTGGGACTGGCGGCTGTCATGTTCCTGCTCTCCTACTTCCTCTCCCCTATCATCTTGAAGCAAATCGTCGCCTCGGAGCATATCTACGAAGCGGCAAGCAGTTATCTGCATTGGCGGGTGTTCGGCGCATTCTTTTCGTTCAGTGCCGTCATCTTCCGCGCTTTCTTTTTAGGAACCACGCAAACCAAGACATTGACGCTGAACTCCATCGTAATGGTGATGAGCAATGTCATATTCAACTACATCCTTATCTTCGGCAAGTTAGGATTCCCCGCACTCGGCATTGCCGGAGCAGCCATCGGCTCGTCGCTTGCCGAATTGGTATCGCTGGTATTCTTTATAC
>NZ_JAICZW010000188.1 GCF_029057325.1 Bacteroides sp.
TACTGCGTAACAGTGGGAGAGTAGGTAGCCGCCGTTTTTTTCAGTAGAAGCCCCCGTGCCGATGGTACGGGGGCTTCTTCCGTTTTGGCATGGGGGATTGCGGGAGCGGAGGCCCTTGCAATTATGCCGGACTGAATCGGATTGTGAATTTCGGGGAAGTCGGGGCGAAAGCCTCTTTTAGGGAGCCAAATCGCTGACGAGTCGGGGACAAAGGGGATATGAGAAGAGGAAACAGAGGCTGAAAGATTACATTGAGGGATGGGTGGGATACTATTATCTTGTGAATATGAAACGTCTTTGCCTTGAACCAGACGAATGGTTAAAGCGATTGAAACGCATGGGTATATGGAAGGTGTGAAAAAAGCCTTGTTTCATTTGCTCATGTCATAAATAAGTCGTTTCTTTGCAAAAATTTAAAAGATAATTATGCAGCCGCAGGAAATGAGAAGTAGTATATGTAACCTTCGTCCGAATGAATTCCATTCGGGGATTGTTGGCTTCTCTTTTTCCGAAAACAATATTTTTAGTTCTTCGGTAATGCGTTATTCCTTTGCAGGATGACGCATTTTTTTTGTATCTGAACCTGAAAGAAGAAATATAATAAGACAACAAAAGAAAATATGGAAAAGAATTTGAAGAAAGTGCTTGTCTTGGGCTCAGGCGCGCTCAAGATTGGTCAGGCCGGAGAGTTTGATTATTCCGGTTCGCAGGCGTTGAAGGCTTTGCGTGAAGAGGGTATCAGTTCGGTATTGGTAAATCCGAATGTGGCTACCATTCAGACATCGGAAGGTATTGCCGATAAAGTCTATTTCTTGCCAGTGACTCCCTATTTTGTGGAGGAAATCATTAAGAAAGAACGTCCTGACGGTATTTTGTTGGCATTTGGTGGACAGACAGCGCTGAACTGCGGTACGGAACTTTATCAGAAAGGCATCCTGGAACAATACGGTGTCCATGTGCTGGGTACTTCAGTTGAGGCGATTATGTACACCGAAGACCGTGACCTTTTTGTAAAGAAGCTGGATGAGATTCCGATGAAGACCCCGAAGAGTCACGCTGTGGAGAGTATGGAGGAGGCATTGGCGGCTGCCCGCGAAATAGGTTATCCGGTGATGGTGCGCTCGGCATACGCTTTAGGCGGATTGGGAAGCGGTATCTGTTCTGACGAGGAGACCTTCGTCAAGTTGGCCGAAAGCTCTTTCACTTTCTCCAAACAGATTCTGGTAGAAGAGTCGCTGAAAGGCTGGAAGGAAATTGAGTTTGAAGTGATTCGCGATGCTAACGACCATTGTTTTACGGTGGCAAGCATGGAGAACTTCGATCCGCTGGGCATTCATACGGGTGAGTCCATTGTGGTGGCTCCCACTTGCTCACTTACCGATGAGCAGGTGAAGATGTTGCAGCAACTCTCCACCAAGTGTATACGTCACTTAGGCATCGTGGGCGAGTGCAACATCCAGTATGCGTTCAATGCCGAGACCAACGACTACCGCGTCATCGAGGTGAACGCCCGTCTGTCCCGCTCTTCCGCATTGGCTTCTAAGGCTACGGGCTATCCGCTGGCTTTCGTTGCCGCCAAGATAGCATTAGGCTATACGCTTGATCAAATCGGCGAGATGGGAACGCCCAATTCGGCATACGAGGCTCCGCAGCTCGATTACTTGATTTGTAAGATCCCGCGTTGGGATTTGACGAAGTTCGTAGGTGTCAGCCGTGAAATCGGTTCTAGCATGAAGTCCGTGGGTGAAATCATGTCCATCGGTCGCAGTTTCGAGGAGATTATTCAGAAGGGTTTGCGTATGATAGGGCAGGGCATGCACGGATTTGTGGGCAACGAAGGTCTGGAGTTCGATGATTTGGACCACGAACTCTCTCATCCCACCGACTTGCGCATCTTTGCTATTGCTCAGGCGCTGGAGAAGGGCTACACCATCGACCGCATCTTCGAACTGACCAAGATTGACCCATGGTTTCTTGGCAAGCTGAAGAACATCGTGGACTACAAAGCGAAACTTTCCCAATATAATAAGGTGGAAGATATTCCCGCCGATGTGTTGCGCGAAGCGAAAGTGCTCGGCTTCTCTGACTTCCAGATTGCCCGCTTCGTGCTCAGTCCGAAGGGAAATATGGAAAAGGAGAACCTGATTGTGCGTGCCCGCCGTAAGGAACTGGGGATCCTGCCCGCCGTGAAGCGTATCAACACGGTAGCTTCCGAACATCCCGAATTGACGAACTACCTCTATATGACGTATGCCGTTCAGGGCTACGACGTGAACTACTACAAGAACGAAAAGTCGGTTGTGGTGCTGGGTTCCGGTGCTTACCGCATCGGTTCGTCCGTAGAGTTCGACTGGTGTTCGGTGAATGCCGTGCAGACCGCACGCAAACTGGGCTACAAGTCCATCATGATTAACTACAATCCCGAAACCGTCTCTACGGACTATGACATGTGCGACCGCCTCTACTTCGATGAGCTCTCCTTCGAGCGTGTGCTCGATGTCATCGACCTGGAGCAGCCGCGCGGCGTGATTGTTTCCGTGGGCGGACAGATTCCGAACAACCTTGCCATGAAGCTGCATCGCCAGTCCGTTCCTGTGCTGGGCACTTCGCCCATCTCCATTGACCGTGCTGAGAACCGTAACAAGTTCTCCGCTATGCTCGACCAACTGGGCATTGACCAACCCGCTTGGCAGGAACTCACCAGCTTAGACGATGTGAAGGGTTTCGTGGAGAAAGTGGGCTATCCGGTGTTGGTTCGCCCCTCTTACGTGCTCTCCGGTGCGGCGATGAACGTCTGCTACGATGAAGAGGAGCTGGAAAACTTCCTGAAGATGGCTGCCGAAGTGTCGAAGGAATATCCGGTTGTCGTGTCTCAATTCTTGCAGAACACCAAAGAGATAGAGTTCGATGCCGTGGCACAGAACGGTGAGGTGGTAGAATATGCTATCTCCGAGCACGTGGAGTTTGCCGGTGTACACTCCGGTGACGCTACACTGGTGTTCCCAGCACAGAAGATTTACTTCGCTACGGCACGTCGCATCAAGAAAATCAGCCGCCAGATTGCGAAGGAACTCAACATCTCTGGTCCGTTCAACATCCAATTTCTGGCACGCAACAACGAAGTAAAGGTGATAGAGTGTAACCTCCGCGCCTCACGTAGCTTCCCGTTTGTCAGCAAGGTGCTGAAGCGCAACTTCATCGAGACCGCTACCCGCATCATGCTCGATGCTCCCTACACGCAGCCCGACAAGTCAGCGTTCGACATTGACCGTATCGGTGTGAAGGCTTCTCAGTTCTCCTTCTCGCGCCTGCACAAGGCAGATCCGGTGCTGGGTGTGGATATGTCATCTACCGGCGAGGTAGGCTGTATCGGTGATGACTTCTCCGAAGCTCTGCTGAATGCCATGATTGCCACTGGCTTCAGAATTCCCCGTCCCGAAAAGGGCGTGATGTTCTCTTCTGGTGCCATGAAGTCGAAGGTCGATTTGCTGGATGCTAGTCGTATGCTCTATGCCAAAGGATATAAGATTTTTGCGACAGCAGGTACGGCGGCCTTCCTCAATGCACACGGTGTGGCTACAACGGCTGTCTTTTGGCCGGATGAACGCCCTGATGCGGAGAACAATGTGATGAAGATGATTGCTGACCACGCCTTCGACCTGATTGTCAACATTCCGAAGAACCATTCGAAGCGTGAGTTGACCAACGGTTATAAGATTCGCCGTGGTGCCATTGACCACAACATTCCGTTGATTACAAACGCTCGTCTGGCAAGCGCTTTCATTGAAGCGTTCTGCGATATGAAGCTGGAGGATATCCAGATTAAGAGTTGGCAGGAATATCAATAAGAATCATCTGTTCCAATAAAAGAGTGAAACCGATAGCCTATAACATTAAGTAAGGGCTGTCGGTTTTGCTTTTTTACGGAAAATTACTCGGTTTTTTGCTAAAAAATGAATGATGGTCCGAAAATAATGCACAAAAGTTTTGGTAGTTTTAAAATAAGCCGTATCTTTGCACCGCTTTTGAAACGGAAGTGCACGGGCGTTTAGCTCAGCTGGTTCAGAGCATCTGCCTTACAAGCAGAGGGTCGGCGGTTCGAATCCGTCAACGCCCACACTAAAATCAAGCACTTTCGTTTATCAAAAGGGCGTTTAGCTCAGCTGGTTCAGAGCATCTGCCTTACAAGCAGAGGGTCGGCGGTTCGAATCCGTCAACGCCCACACTAAAATCAAGCACTTTCGTTTATCAAAAGGGCGTTTAGCTCAGCTGGTTCAGAGCATCTGCCTTACAAGCAGAGGGTCGGCGGTTCGAATCCGTCAACGCCCACATAAGTAGATAGTTGAAAGGTCTTGCAAGAAATTGTGAGACCTTTTTTAATAGTTATGCTATGGAACAGGATATACGGGCTCACCCGATAATCATTGGGGGTATGCATAAATCGGGTCAGCGGATATTTCCGGGTCAGCGGATATTTCGGCGCATGGTAATAAACCTGTGTATGTGAGATGAAATTTTTACCTTTGCAGAAGTAAAAAGAACTGCAATGGAAACG
>NZ_JAICZW010000189.1 GCF_029057325.1 Bacteroides sp.
AAGTTGATTTGGAGCTGTCGGAAAATGTACGCCGGTGGTGGCCCTTCTTGCGTGATCGCCGGATAGATGCTTACGAAGGGTTGACGAAGCGGTTCATCGATTAGTGAAATGTCAGCTTCTTGTTCAGCAAGAAGTTGATTCCTCCATATATGAACAACCCAAGGAACTGGGCGAGATATTCGTTGCAATGCAATCCTTCTACCAGACAGAGAAGAAACATGAATTGCGAACCGTATGCCATTCCGAAAGCCATAGAAAAGAGCAGCACTTGTCGCCAAGTGTTGCTCTTTTTTTCAGATGGAAATATCCAGTATTTGCACCAGATGAAGTTATGTATTTGTGCCAATACGTAGGCGGTAACATTGGAAATCAGATAGTTGATATCCAGCACATCCATCATCACCCAAACAGTGACTGCCATAATCAGGGCATTCAATGTGCCGATGACCGCAAAGCGGAAAATGCGCGTGGACTCTTTCATCCTCTTCTGCTCTACACCGCTTAGTTTACTCTTTTACCTCGACAATCAGGTTCAGTTCGTCCAACTGTTTTTGGTCGATGGCAGAAGGCGCATCCAGCATCACGTCGCGTCCGCTGTTGTTCTTCGGGAAGGCGATGCAGTCGCGGATGCTGTCAAGGCCGGCGAAGATGCTGACCCAACGGTCCAGACCATAGGCAAGACCGCCATGAGGAGGTGCACCAAATTTGAAGGCATTCATCAGGAAACCGAATTGCTCTTGTGCCTTTTCGGGAGTGAAACCTAAAATTTCAAACATTTTTGCCTGCAACTGTGCATCGTGGATACGGATGGAACCACCTCCTACTTCGACACCGTTGCATACCATGTCGTAAGCATCGGCGCGAACGGCGGCCGGATTGCTATCCAGCAATGGGATATCCTCTTCTTTGGGATGTGTGAACGGATGGTGCATCGCCATCAGGCGGTTCTCCTCGTCACTCCATTCAAACATCGGGAAGTCAACCACCCACAACAGGGCGAACTGGTTCTTGTCGCGCAACCCCAATTGGTTACCCATCTCCAGACGAAGTTCGCAGAGTTGCTTACGGGTCTTCATGGCATCATCGCCACTCAGAATCAAGATTAAGTCACCCGGTTTGGCACCGAAGGCGGCTTTCATCTCTTGCAGCACCTCTTGCGCATAGAACTTATCGACACTTGACTTCACGTTGCCGTCCGCTTCCACACGCGCATAGACCATACCCTTCGCACCGATTTGCGGTCTCTTCACAAACTCCGTCAGCGCATCCAGCTGTTTGCGGGTGTAGTGTGCAGCTCCTTCGGCACAGATACCACCGATGTAGGCGGCATTGTCGAATACAGAGAAACCGTGTCCCTTCATAATATCCATCAGTTCAACGAACTTCATGCCGAAACGGAGGTCGGGCTTGTCGCTTCCGTAATACTTCATGGCATCCGCCCACGGCATTCGCAGGAAGGGTTCCGTCAGTTCCACGCCGCGAATCTCCTTAAACAGGTATTTGGCCATGCCTTCGAACAAATTGATGATATCATCTTGCTCCACGAACGACATTTCGCAATCTATTTGCGTAAATTCCGGTTGGCGGTCGGCACGCAGGTCTTCATCACGGAAACATTTGGCTATCTGGAAGTAACGGTCGAAGCCGGACACCATCAGCAATTGCTTCAGGGTTTGCGGGCTTTGGGGCAACGCATAGAATTGTCCCGGATTCATGCGCGAAGGAACCACAAAGTCGCGTGCACCTTCGGGCGTGGAACCTACCAGGATGGGAGTCTCCACTTCGATGAACCCCTTGCTGTCAAGGTATTTGCGCACTTCGATAGTCATTTTGTGACGAAGTTCCAAGTTGCTGCGCACATTGGCACGGCGCAAGTCCAGATAGCGGTATTTCATACGGATGTCATCACCCCCATCTGTATTTTCCTCAATGGTGAAAGGAGGAGTCAACGAGGAGTTCAGGACGTTCAGTTCCGATACGATGATTTCGATGTCGCCGGTCGGAATATGGCTGTTCTTGCTGAAACGCTCGTTTACCGTTCCCTTGACCTGAATGACAAATTCACGTCCCAAACGGTTGGCGTGTTCGCAAAGCTCAGCATTCACCTCTTCGTTGAATACCAATTGGGTGATTCCGTAACGGTCGCGAAGGTCTATGAAGGTCATGCCTCCCATCTTGCGGCTGCGCTGTACCCATCCGGCCAGCGTCACTTGTTTATTAACGTCGGAGATACGGAGTTCTCCGCAGGTATGTGTTCTATACATATTATATATTAATTATTATGTTGTCTGTTGCTGTTCTTTTGTGCGTGGCATGATGTCACCGCATAAAAATCATGCAAAAATACATAAAACATATTATATGCACGTCAAAAAGGGGGAAGTTTATTTCTCGAATGTCACGGCTTTTTCATTGGCCAATGAAAAAGCCGTGCTCACATGTCAGTTGACCAGTTTTTTTATCTGCTCTTTCCCTTTGTCCAATATCATCTTGTTTTTGTGGGTGATGTCTTCCACAATGGCTTCGTTGATTTGTTTCAATCCGTTGATGTAGTCCTGCGCCCGCTGCAGCACATTCGAGGTGCTTTTCTCCACGCTTGTGGAGACGAGAACCTTTAGTCCCTTCTGCTTGATTCTCACGTCAATGTCTTCTCCCATCATAATCGGATCGCCGTCAAAATGCGCCACTCCCGGTTTTGAGCGATGAATCCGCAAAGACTGGCAACGGAATGTTTTGATACGGCTGTTCTGGTCGATGGTCTTGTTGAATAGCTGGAAAGCCAACGAAGGAACGTCGAGCATGGTGAAGGGTTCAAGGATGGTGACATCCAGCAAGCCATCGTTCAAGGTCGCTTGTGGAGTGATATACGCATTGTTGCCATATTGTGAGGCATTTCCACAAGCAATCAGGAATGCCTTGTAGCGCGAGGTGCTTCCGTCTATTTCCAGTTCGTAGGTTTCCGGTCGGTATTTCAGGCTTTCGAACAAAGTCTTCTCCAAATAGGTGAGCGGCCCTCTCCTCCCCGCCTTTGAGAATTGCAGGCTGACAAAAGCATCGAACCCTACCCCGCAGGTACAGAAAAAAAGCACGTCATTGATTGTTCCGTAATCGATGATGTCTATTTTCCCATTGTTGATGATGTCGATGGCCTTCTTCGCTTCCATCGGGATTTGCAGATGACGGGCTAGTCCGTTGCCGGAACCGCAAGGGATAATACCTAATGCCGTATCCGTATGCACCAATGAGCGGGCTATCTCATTGATGGTACCGTCTCCTCCGATGGCGATGACGGCATACGCGCCTTCCCGCGCTTTTTGAGCAGCTATCTCTACGGCATGCCCTGCCCGTTCGGTGTAAAGGACTTCTGGTATATATTTCTCTTTATCCAGTTTTTCGTCCATCCATTTCAGTATCTGCTCTTTACTTTGAGTGCCGGAAATGGGGTTTACGACAAATGCTATTTTCTTTTTATACTCGTTCATGCAAGGATTGTTCTACGCCAGTTTTCCGGTTGGCAAAATTAATATAAATATCTGAAGAATGAACCATACGATGCTTTTTTAAGTGGGTGGAAGTAGTTTTTTTCTTATAAATAGAACATGTAATTACAT
>NZ_JAICZW010000019.1 GCF_029057325.1 Bacteroides sp.
GGCCTGTGACATACACAATGTCTATGGTGTCCAGGTTTTTTACCTGAAAGACTTGAACACGCGTTCCATGCTGATAGTCCCCGACAAACAGATGCAGGACTTCATGTTTGTGATGGATTTGAATCCCGACGGAGTTTGTTTTGATAACGAACCTCTCACTGTTGGGAAAAAGGTTACGGTTGTCAAAGGGGAATTTAGTGGCATTGAAGGTGAAATCGCTACAGTGGCTAACAAGACTTATGTTGTTATTCGCATTACCGGTGTGCTGGCGGCAAGCGTAAAGGTGCCCAAATCTTATCTGAAAGTTATTAAAGAGTAAGTTTCGTATATCTTTAATTGGATGTCAGGATACAAATTGACAAAGCTACAAGGAGATACGAATCAGATATCTACCTTCATTTTTTGAAAAAAAACTCCTGCTTTTTTGTTATGTAGGTAAATACTCTTAACTTTGTATGCAGGTATAAAAAGAGACGGAATGGAACAGATGCGTAAATTGCCTATCGGAATACAGACCTTTGCAAAACTGCGTGAAGAGAACTATCTTTATGTGGACAAGACGGCTTTGGTCTATCAGCTGGTGAGCTCCGGAATGCCTTATTTCCTGAGCCGTCCGCGCCGTTTCGGTAAGAGTCTGCTTCTTTCCACTTTCGAAGCTTATTTTGAAGGACGGAAGGAATTGTTCAAAGGGCTTGCCATCGAGCAACTGGAGACGGAGTGGGAGCGATATCCGGTGTTGCATCTGGATTTGAATGCGGAAAAATACGATACATGCGAGGCGCTTGAACTGATGCTTTCGCGTACTCTTAGTTTTTGGGAAGAACGTTGGGGAGGTGATGCGGCCGAAGCGACACTTTCAGCACGTTTCTCGGGTGTCATCCGGCGTGCATACGAGCTTACCGGCAAGCAGGTTGTCGTACTGATAGACGAATACGACAAACCTCTGCTTCAGGCCATTCTTGATAAGCCACTTCTGGAAGAGTACCGCCGTATTTTAAAATCATTCTACGGAGTGCTGAAAAGTGCCGACCGCTATCTCCGCTTTGTGTTCCTGACGGGTGTCACCAAGTTTGCGCAAGTCAGTGTGTTCAGCGATTTGAACCAGTTGCAAGACATCAGCACATGGCCCGATTACACTTCCTTGTGCGGCATAACCAAAGAGGAGCTGGTACGGACATTTACTCCCGAGATAGAGCGTCTGGGTGCTTTCAACGGGATGGATTTTGAGACTACGCTCGAGAAGATGACCCGTTTGTACGACGGCTATCATTTTTATCCCTATTGTGAAGGGGTGTTCAATCCCTTCAGTGTGCTGAGTGCCTGCAAAGCGAAGGTGCTGGACAACTTCTGGTTCCAGACGGGTACCCCCACTTATCTGGTGAATCTGCTTCAAGAAAGCGACTACGACCTTCGCCTTCTCATTGACGGAGTGGAGGTCACTGCCTCCGCTTTCTCAGAGTATCGTGCGGAAGCCCGCAACCCGCTTCCTATGATTTATCAGAGCGGGTACCTGACCATTAAGGATTATGACAAGGAAGTATTACTCTATACACTGTCGTTCCCTAACGATGAAGTCCGTTATGCCTTTCTGAATTTTTTGGTACCCTTCTATACCAAAGTGACCGATGACGAAACCGGTTTCCACATAGCCCAATTCATGCACGAGCTTCGTGCCGGCGACGTGGATTCCTTTATGGAGCGTCTGCAAGTGTTCTTTGCCGGTATTCCTTACGATTTGAACGCCGGTACCGAGCGCCATTACCAAGCCATTTTCTATGTAGTCTTCACGCTGTTGGGACAGTTTGTGGAGACAGAGGTTCGCAGTGCCCGCGGTCGTGCTGATGCGGTGGTGAAGACCAAAGACGCGGTCTATGTCTTTGAGTTCAAACTGAACGGCAGTGCCGAGGAGGCGTTGAGGCAGATTGACGAGAAAGGTTATCTGATACCCTATGCGTTGAACGGAAAGCGTCTGGTGAAGGTGGGCGTGAATTTCAGCAAGGAGACACGGAATGTGGAGCGGTATATAGTAGTAGAAGACTGATTATTCAATAGCTTAAGTTTCGCAAGTTTTTGAACTTGCTTTCAGTGAACAAGTGTGCAAGGCCCTTCCTATCTGCCTGTTTTATGAATGAGGCATTTGTAGGCTTCTTCCTTGTAGCCTTGTCAACCTGTGAAACCCCGAAGGGCAGGTTGTAGTGTGACCGATGGTAAAGATATTATCCGGGAGAAGGCGGTGGCTTTGGCGCAGGCGGCCGATGAGTACTGGACAGCCATTCTTCGGAAAGATCTTCCAGCTTTTGCCGCCTATCAGGCCTCGTTCAATGCACAGACAGCCATGTTCCCCGGCATGGTTCATCCTACGGTTGACGGACAGCTTTGTCCCGAAGCCGGTGTGTAGCCTTATATTGACCGCTATAGTGTTATGGAAGGGGTGATGGCGTGGAAGATGGCCAGAGCCGGTGGCGGGGGATATTTGGCGCTTGTAGTCAAGGAGGCGAAGAGTTTTCTTGAAGGACATGAGGAGGCTATT
>NZ_JAICZW010000190.1 GCF_029057325.1 Bacteroides sp.
CTAAAAATGCGTGGCTTTTTCATTCGGCAAAAAAAACTCTCTTTTTTACTAGGGGACTCCTCCCTTCATTCGCTATTATAACAGAAAAGAGAAAAATTGAACGAATCAGAATGGATAAAGACCTGCTATATCGCTTTTTTGAAAGGCGTGCATCCGTGGAGGAAATGAAGGAAATAAAACAATGGACCGAGCTTTCCGATGCGAACCGTGATTTGTTGTACAAAGAACGGAAGTTGTTCGATGCCATGCAAGTACTGGCATCTCCCGGTTCGGGGCAGAACAGCATGACATCCTCACGTAAACCTCTTCAGAAGACATGGGTACGCGAGTGGATGAAGATAGCCGCCACCATTGTAGTGACAGTCTGCATCACAGCTACTTTCTTTTCAATAGGTAATGACAATACAAACTTAGCCATGCAGACTGTCACTGTTCCTCCCGGCCAACGTGTCAACGTCACCCTTCCCGACGGTACGGATGTCTGGCTGAATGCGGGGACTTCCCTTCGCTATCCCGTCTCTTTCATGAAAGACAAACGCGAAATAACGTTGGATGGCGAGGCCTATTTTGATGTGAAACACAACGAGAAATGCCCGTTTATCGTACATACTTACGCCATGGACGTGGAAGTGTTGGGCACCAGGTTCAATGTGGAAGCCTATTCCAAAGCTGGAAGGGATTTGACTTCCGCGCATTCTTCCAGGGTGTGATGAAGCGTGATATATGGAACGGCAGTGTTTATATATTCGGTGCAGGCGGTTACAATGGTCAGTGGGGCGCAGCCGGTCTTGATGCGGTCAGCGACTATTTCCGTGATGAAAACACGTGGTCGGTAAAAGAAGGATATACTAAACCCAACCTGAATGCTTATCTGCCCCGTCCGTTGTATAGCTACAAGAACGAACAGACTCAGACCCGTTACTTGCAGAATGCGGCTTACATCCGTTTGAAGAACTTACAGGTGGGTTATACCATTCCCGCAACTATCACTTCACATTGGGGCATTGAAAGCCTCCGCATCTTCTTCTCCGGTGAAAACTTGTGGACAGGAACAGGCGTAAAGAAACAATACGCCCCGGAAACCATCGGATATGACCCGAACAACTGGTCTGATTATGTAGGTATGAGCTACCCGCTTTCCAGAACATTGTCATTCGGATTAAACATAACTTTATAAACAAATCACCATGAAATTGAAATCATTTAGAATATTATCAAACGCTTTGTTGTTATCGGCAGCATTGACATCTTGCGAAAGTTTCTTAGACAAAGAACCGCTCTCTTACGTTACTCCGGAAGATTATCTTCGGTCAGACGACCAAATACAGGCAATTGCCAACGGCTTCTACACCAACGTAGCCCCCGCCACATTGGGTGCCTTCTCTGATGGAAATACGGACATCCAGGCAGGGCTTTCGGCTAACGGCATGTATGCCGAAGGACAATGGAAAGTCGCTTTGGACAACAGCAACTGGAATTGGGAACAGGTCAGAAACTTAAACTACGCCATCAATGCCACGCTTGACCGTTTTGAAAAGGGAGAAATCAAAGGTAGCACTTACAACATTGAGCAATACATTGGCGAGCTCTATTTCTTCCGCGCTTACCGTTATTTTATCATGATGAGGAACTGGGGTGACCTTCCCATTGTGACCGAAGTTATGCCTGCCAATGAAGAAATCTTGGTGGCTGCCAACAAACGCAGACCTCACAACGAAGTGGCGCGCTTTATCATCGCCAATCTGGATACAGCGCGAACTTATCTGAAAGATGGATTTGATGCGACCCGCAACCGTGTGTCAAGGGATGTTGCCACTCTTACAAAATCTCGTGTTGCCTTGTATGAAGGTACTTGGCTGAAGTATTTCAGCGGCACTCCGTTCGTTGCCAATGGTGAAGGTTGGCCCGGAAAAAGCAAGGATTACAATGCCGACTATCAATATAAGGCAGGAAGTGTAGAAAACGAAAGCAAGTATTTCCTTGAAATCGCTGCTGAAGCTGCACAAGAAGTGGCAGAGAAGTATAAAGGTCAGCTGACTCAGAACACGGGCATCGTTCCGCAGGCTGATTCAGACGTGAACCCATACTTCTATATGTTCGGTGCGGTGGACATGTCAGTATATCCCGACATCCTGATGTGGAGAGCTTACGATAAGAGTCAGTCCGTGACAAACAGCTCTGAAATTGCCGTACAATTCGGTAACTGGGGCGTAGGCGTAACCCGCAACGGTGTTGAACGTTTCGTGATGAACGACGGTAAGCCTTGGTATGCTTCACACAATGGATTCGCTTACGATGATTCTACCATCGGCAGCATCCGTGAAGTAACCGACCCTCGTCTTTCTATTTTTTTGAAAGAGCCGGGACAGAAAAATATATTCAAGAATATGGAATCTTCTGTAACTCATTCTGTACCAGTTGAACCTGTTCCTGATATCACGAATGATGACAGCCAGAAAGGATATTCTACCGGATATACGCTCCGTAAAGGAGGAACATTTGACAAGGCATTGTGCGAAAACGGATTGTCTTATAATGGTGCCATCTCTTTCCGCGCTACCGAAGCTTTGCTCAACTACATTGAAGCTGAATATCTGTTGACAAACAACATCCAGTCCGGACACATCTTGGAGTATTGGAAAACCATCCGTACCGCTGCCGGATTCAAGGGCGATGCGATAGATCCGATGACCACCATTAATGCTACAGATATGGCCATGGAAAAGAGCGACTGGGGCTCTTACAGCGCTGGCAAGCAATTGACCGATGCTGTGCTGTTCAACATCCGCCGCGAACGTTGTTGCGAATTGTTCGGTGAAGGTTTGAGAATGTTCGACTTGATACGCTGGCGTTCATTCGACCAGATGATTGACGAACCTTACCACGTGGAAGGTTTCCACCTCTGGAACACTCCGATGGAAGTGTGGTACGACCAGTTGGTTTACGACGGTTCTTCTTCAGCCAATGTGTCTAGTCCCGAGGTTAGCGAGTATCTCCGTCCGTATGAAAAGAACATGACTTCCGGTAACTTGTTTAGAAATGGTTATACCTGGAAGATGGCTCATTATTTGCAACCGATGCCTATACGCCAGTTCTTGCTGACGGCAGCCGACCATGCTTCTGTTGAGCAATCTTCTTTGTACCAGAATCCGTATTGGCCTACTACCGCTGATATGCCGGCGGAAAAATAGTACTTACATATTTCCCTCCTTCTCTGATATCTACCAAAGAGGGGGAGGGAATTTTTTATAAGCGTATGAAAATGCATGCCTTCGTGTGTGTAAAAGTATTTTTTTACAGAGATAAACGAACGTTTGTCGTGCCATGAAAAAGAATAAAAGCCGTTATTAGTAGATTTAGCCTAAAATTCTTTGTACCTTTATCCAGTAAAATTCAATTGTATAATTAAAATTAAATAAACATGAGATTCAAAAAACTACTGACATCAGTTCTTGTCGCATGCGCCTTGCTTACCGCTTCATGCACATCACAGAAACAAGAACCGCACCAGTTTGAAGTTGGGAACAAGACATTCCTGCTGGACGGAAAGCCGTTCATCATCAAGGCGGCAGAGATGCACTACACACGCATCCCAGCCGAGTATTGGGAACACCGCATCCAGATGTGCAAGGCGTTGGGAATGAACACTATCTGCATTTATGCCTTCTGGAACATCCACGAACAACGTCCCGGAGAATTCAACTTCAAAGGGCAGAATGACATTGCCGAATTCTGCCGCCTGGCGCAGAAGAATGGCATGTACATCATGTTGCGTCCCGGTCCGTATGTATGCTCGGAGTGGGAGATGGGAGGACTGCCTTGGTGGCTGCTGAAAAAGAAAGACATCCAACTGCGGACAAACGATGCCTACTTTCTGGAACGCACCAAAATCTATATGAACGAAATAGGAAAACAACTAGCTGACCTGCAGGCTCCGCGCGGAGGCAACATCATCATGGTGCAGGTGGAAAACGAATATGGAGGCTATGCCGTAGATAAGGAATACATAGCCAACATACGCGACATCGTGCGCGAAGCCGGATTCACGGATGTTCCCCTGTTCCAGTGCGACTGGAACTCCACCTTCCAACTGAACGGATTGGATGACTTGCTCTGGACCATTAACTTCGGTACTGGTGCCAACATTGACGCACAGTTCAAAGCCCTGAAAGAGGCACGCCCCGAAACACCGCTGATGTGTAGCGAGTTCTGGAGCGGATGGTTCGACCACTGGGGACGCAAGCACGAGACGCGTGATGCCGAAACCATGGTAGCCGGCATGCGCGACATGCTGGACCGCAACATTTCGTTCTCGCTGTATATGGCCCATGGTGGCACCACCTTCGGACATTGGGGAGGCGCCAACTGCCCGCCGTATTCCGCCATGTGCAGCTCCTACGACTACGATGCGCCTATCAGCGAAGCCGGATGGGCCACTCCGAAGTACCACAAGCTGCGCGAGATGCTGATGCAATATGCCGATTCGGGACAAGTGATACCCGATGTTCCGCAACCTTATCCGCTGATTGAGATACCGGCCATTCAGTTTGAAGAGACTGCCCGCTTGTTCGACAACCTGCCGGAAGCTAAAGAGTCGGAAGACATCAAGCCGATGGAAGAGTTTGACCAAGGTTGGGGAACCATCCTGTATCGTACCAAGCTGCCCGATGTGAAAGAGGGAACCGTGCTGCTGATAGACGAAGTACACGACTGGGCGCAAGTGTATGCCGACGGAAAACTGCTGGGCCGTTTGGATCGCCGTCGCGGTGAGAACAGCCTGACTCTGCCAGCACTGAAAGCCGGCACGCAACTGGACATCCTGGTGGAAGCTATGGGACGTGTGAACTTTGACTATGCCATTCACGACCGGAAGGGTATCACCGAGAAGGTGGAACTGCGCACCGATGACAACCGCACTACGCTGAAAGGCTGGCAAGTATATAGCTTCCCCACCGATGCTGTCTTTGCGGCACGGAAGGAGTTCCACAAGGGTGGCAAGACAGATGGTCCCGCCTACTATCGCGCCTCGTTTGAGCTGAAAGAGACTGGCGACGTATTCCTCGACATGCAGACTTGGGGTAAAGGCATGGTCTGGGTGAACGGAAAAGCCATCGGCCGCTTCTGGGAAATCGGCCCTCAGCAGACTTTGTATATGCCGGGATGCTGGCTGAAGAAAGGGAAAAACGAGATTGTGGTGCTCGACCTTCTGGGACCGGACAAGGCTGAAGTCAAAGGTCTGACGCAACCCATTCTGGACATGCTCCGCACGGAAGAACCCCTCACTCACCGCAAGGAGGGAGAGAGCTTGAACCTGAAAGGTGAGAAACCAGTGGCAACCGGCAAGATGGAAGCCGGAAACGGCTGGCAGGAGGTGAAATTCGCCCGTCCGGTGAAAGGCAGCTACTTCTGTCTGGAAGCTTTGGATGCACAGGACGGAAAAGAGACGGCTTCCATTGCCGAGCTTTATCTGCTGGACGAAAACGGGAAAACCCTCTCACGCCAGAACTGGCAGATAGACTACGCCGATAGCGAAAGCACCAGTTGGGGCAACTACACTGCCGACAAAGTATATGACTTGCAGGAATCCACCTATTGGAGTACGGCACGTGGAGCAGGATATCCGCACGCACTGGTCATAAACCTGAAGGGAGAATATGCCATCAGCGGTTTCCGCTACTTGCCCCGTGCTGAAGAGAACGCTCCGGGAGCCATCAAGTCTTATAAGGTATATGTAAAAGAGGAACCGTTCGTAAAGTAATGAAAGTAAGGATACTAACCAGGATTAAACAATAAATAATCTCTGTCTATATAAAAATGAAATCCGACAGGTATGGATGGAAGAAGCACCTGCTTCAAGAAATCCATGCCTGTCTTTTTTTGGGGGGCTAAAGCCTGAAAAGATTCATCAACAGCAAAGACGGCAGATAGTCTTTTAGAATTACGCGCAACAGCTTGGTTGCTTTAGAAATATGGAATTCAACGCCTTTGACGGTGATTCCCAAAGTGTCGGCTATCTCGGCATGGGGCTTGTTTTCGTAGCGGCTCATCACAAATACAAGCCGGGTTCGTTCGGGCATACGTTCCAGAGCTTCCTCCACCAGCTTTTGTATTTCAGCGGTGAATATGTCCGATGGCTCGAAGTTTTCCAATGTGGCAATTCGGGTTGAAAGTTCCCAGGAATGCAACTGGCGAAGCTCATCCGAAACATCCCGGCAGATTTGTTCGTGGCGAAGGTGGTCGATGCATTTGTGTTTGATGACAGTCAGCACGTATGCCGGAGCATTGGTTCCTTCCGACAATCGTTGCCTGTTGTCCTAAAAATAGGCGAATGACTCGCTGACAATGTCTTCCACAGCCATCCTGTCATCGATATATGTAGTAGCGAAGCGGATAAACCGCTGCTGATATTCATTGAAGAAATTGCTAAATTGATATAGATTCATCATTCCCAAGTTTGTGGAGAAAAGGCAAAATTTATATATTGTTTCAGAGCCTGAAATTACGAAAAAATATTATATGAAGACAATTTTGCGAAAGAAAACTATTCATTTCCTGTTTTTTTTCATTGGAAAGAGTTCGCGGGGGTGTATATAATTGCCGATAAGTTGGCTTAAGAGGAGAGTGTGACAAACCGGCATATCTCTATAAAAGTACTCAATTAAATCGGTTTCATCCACTAAAAATGAAAAGAAGAACAATAAAACGAAACATAAACGATGAGTTTTCTATAAATTTCCACTACATTTGCCGATTGAAATGAAGTGTATCATTTTGCCATGTTTTATATGAAACGATACAGACGATACATATTATATATAGGTATATGCTTGGGACTGCTCGCTTCTCCCTTATGTAGCGGCAGTGTCGAGGCGAAAGATTTTGTGGTTGTCATAGATGCCGGACATGGCGGGCACGACCCTGGTGCCATCGGAAAAATTTCCAAAGAAAAGAACATCAACCTGAAAGTGGCGCTCAAATTGGGTAAACTTATCCAAAACAATTGCTCCGATGTGAAAGTGGTCTATACACGAAACAGGGATGTGTT
Organism: Bacteroides sp.; assembly: GCF_029057325.1. GTDB lineage: Bacteria > Bacteroidota > Bacteroidia > Bacteroidales > Bacteroidaceae > Bacteroides. The sequence goes on from NZ_JAICZW010000190.1 coordinate 7,046, forward strand.
TATTCCCCTTGACCGACGCGCCGAAATAGCCAATAACGCCAAAGCCGATTTGTTCATTTCCATACATACCAATGCACTTGCCAATAACCGGACCGCCAAAGGTGCTTCGACCTGGACACTGGGTCTTGCCAAATCGGATGAAAACCTGGAAGTGGCAAAGCGGGAGAATGCCGTTATTCTTTACGAGAACGACTACCAGACACGGTATGCGGGCTTCAACCCCAATTCGGCGGAATCTTACATCATTTTCGAATTTATGCAAGATAAGTACATGTCGCAAAGTGTACACCTGGCCTCTTTGGTGCAAAAGCAATTCCGTTACACTTGTAAACGGGCAGACCGCGGCGTGCATCAGGCCGGTTTTCTGGTATTGAAAGCCAGTGCCATGCCCAGTATATTGGTGGAGCTCGGCTTTATCTCTACTCCGGAGGAAGAGAGATATTTGAATACGGAAGAAGGAACCACTTCACTTTCTAATGGCATATTCCGGGCTTTCCTGACTTACAAGCGCGAACAGGAAATCCGGTTGAAGGGGAGCAGCGACACTGTCCTGCCTGAAGACGTGCCGGACCCTGTTCGGGAAAAAGAGAACAGCATAGCGCCCCCCGAACCCAAAAACGCATCAAAAGCGGAAGGAAATCGGGAACCCCAGCATACACGGCAGGTGGAAAAATCGGCAGGAAATGATGGAATTGTGTTTAAAATACAGATTCTCACGTCGTCGCGTCCTTTGGCGAAAAACGATAAGAGGCTGAAAGGGCTGCAAAACGTGGAATACTATAAAGAGGGCGGAATCTATAAATACACCTACGGTGCGTCGCCCGATTATAACAAGGTGTTGCGCACCAAACGCAACATTGCAAGTAAATTTAAGGATGCCTTCATCATCGCTTTCAGGCATGGTGAAAAAATGGATGTCCGTATAGCCATCAGTGAATTTAAAAAAAATAGAAACAAATAAGATAATTATGAAGTATATTACAAAGGAAGTCAGAATTGGCATTGCAGGCATTGCTGCGCTCTGTATATTGGTTTATGGAATCAATTACCTGAAAGGCATACACATGTTCAAGCCCTCCAGCTATTTTTACGTAAAATTCCAGAACATCAACGGACTTACCAAATCGAGTCCGGTTTTTGCCGACGGTTTTCGTGTGGGCATCGTGCGTGATTTATGCTACGACTATACACAGCCAGGCAATGTGGTTGCCGAAATTGAGGTGGAACCTGACCTGCGTATTCCCAAAGGAAGTACGGCAGAATTGGCGGCCGAAATGCTGGGTGGCGTAAAGATGAACTTGCTGCTTGCCAATAATCCGCGGGAGAAGCATCAGGTGGGAGATACCATTCCTGGCGTGCTGAATAATGGTATGATGGAAAAGGTATCTACCATGATGCCGCAATTGGAACAGATGCTGCCTAAATTGGACTCTATTCTTGCTTCGCTGAACGCCATCCTTGCCGACCCTGCCATACCGGCTACCTTGCACAGCGTGCAAGACTTAAGCGCAAGTATGGCGGTAACAAGCCGTCAATTGCAGACTTTGATGAAGAACGACATTCCACAGCTGACCGGCAAGCTCAACGACATTGGCGACAACTTCGTATCTATATCCAACAACCTGAAGGAGATTGATTATGCCGCCGCTATGCAGAAAGTGGATATGACCCTGAACAATGTAAGAATGATTACAGACAAACTGACTCAGAAAGATAACACGGTCGGATTGCTGTTGAACGACCCTGCTCTATACAATAACTTAAGTGCCACTACTGCCAATGCGGCCAGTTTGCTTGAAGACTTGAAGTCGCATCCGAAACGGTATGTACACTTCTCCTTGTTTGGAAAAAAGGACAAGTGAGAAAAAAAAGTCGTTATGTAGATTTTATCTAAATAATAATCTCCCGTCCGAATGAAGAGGAAAGCCCTCATTTACTCTATCCAAAAGAGTAAAAAGGGCTTTTTCTGTTTCTCCGTAAAATAGAAAAATATCTTAATAATATCGGACAAGGAGTTGTTATACAGATGATTATGGAAATGTAACTGTCTTTGAGAAATACGCTTGAATAAGATTGATTGTAAGTTGTTGAAAATAAGGTATTTATTGTTCTATTTAAAAACGCAAGAAAAAAGCGATTTGTTTTTCTCGAATAAGATTGCCAATTTTGCAAGTGTAGAAGTTGTATTTAATTAATAAATGTGTAATGGCCGTTATGAGTGAAATGAATCATGTCGGGCTGTGGAATCGTTGTCTTGAGATTATCCGGGACAATATCCCTGAGCAGACATACAAAACATGGTTTCTTCCCATCATACCTTTAAAATATGAAGACAAAACGCTGGTCGTGCAAGTGCCCAGCCAGTTTTTCTATGAGTTTTTGGAAGATAAGTTCGTGGATTTACTGCGCAAAACTCTTTATAAGGTTATCGGGGAAGGCACTAAGCTGATGTATAACATTATGGTGGATAAGAGTTCGCGGAAAACCGTTGACTATGAGTCCACACAACGTACCATTATTCCGCAAAAGCAAGTGATAGACAAGAAGATTCCGCAGATCCTTATGCCGGAACTTGATCCTCACTTGAACCCGGAATACAATTTTGACACTTTCATCGAAGGCTACAGCAATAAGTTGTCGCGTAGCGTTGCCGAAGCCGTTGCGCTCAATCCGGCTAAGACCATCTTCAACCCGTTGTTTCTTTACGGAGCTTCGGGGGTAGGTAAAACGCATCTTGCCAATGCTATCGGAACCAAAATCAAAGAGTTGTATCCCGATAAGCGGGTGTTGTATGTGTCGGCACATTTGTTTCAAGTGCAATACACAGATTCCGTGCGCAACAATACAACCAACGATTTTATTAACTTCTACCAGACCATTGATGTCTTGATTATTGATGATATACAGGAATTTGCCGGTGTCACTAAAACTCAGAATACATTTTTCCATATTTTCAATCATCTTCACCAGAATGGTAAGCAGCTTATCCTTACTTCCGATCGTGCCCCCGTGTTGCTGCAAGGTATGGAGGAACGTTTGATTACACGTTTCAAATGGGGAATGGTGGCTGAATTGGAAAAACCGACCGTGGAACTCCGTAAGAATATTCTGCGCAATAAGATACACCGTGACGGCTTGAGGTTTCCGGGGGAGGTTATCAACTATATAGCTGAAAATGTAGGTGATAGCGTGCGTGACTTGGAAGGTATTGTTATTTCCATCATGGCGCACTCTACTATTTATAATAAGGAAATAGATTTGGAGTTGACGCAGCGCATCGTGCGTAAGGTGGTGAACTGCGAAAGTAAAGCTGTGACCGTTGATGAAATCATCAACACGGTATGTCGGCACTTCGGATTGGAGACAGCCGCTATTCATACGAAGTCCAGAAAGCGGGAAGTGGTACAAGCACGGCAGATAGCCATGTATTTAGCCAAGAACCATACCGACTTTTCGACGGCAAAGATCGGTACACTCATTGGTGGCAAGGATCACGCGACGGTGTTGCATGCTTGCAAAACCATCAAAGAATTGAAAGAGGTGGATAAGTCATTCCGTGCAGAACTGGATGAGATTCAATCTGCGTTGAAGAAATAGAAAAGTGTGATTATGTAAACCTCTCATGGTTTCGACACTCTTCTTTTATTTACTTGTTATATAAGCAGGGCTTTAAAAGCCCTGCTTTTTTATTGTTTCCCAAAGATGTTCTGACATGGCTTCGCTGTCTTTTTTCGTATAGCGCACGTCTGTAAATACCTGGGCTAATGTCTCTTTCTTGTTCTCCAATACATATTGTTGGTTTTCTGGTAACGACTCCTTATAGGCATATAGGCGGTCAATGTCTTCAGGTGTGTAGTCCTGATAGACTTCCTCGTGTACGATTGCTTCCAGAGGCAGGCGATCCACTTGTGCTGGCAATTCATCGGGCCATCCGACTGTTATTGTCGTAATGGGAAAAACCAATTCGGGCAATTCTAAGGCATTGATAATCATTTGCGGATTGTATGTGGTAGTGCCTAAGTAACAAATGCCCAATCCTTTCTCTTCGGCTGCCACGCAGAAGGTTTGTGCCATCAGCAATGCATCGACAGATCCTGTCACAAACCACTCCAGATTGTTATATCCCGGTTCGGCATTGCGCTGTTTGCACCATTTGCTGAAGCGGCGCAAATCAATGCAGAAGGTAAGCACTACCGGTGCCTTCTGTACCATCGGTTGATTGAAGTGTGCGGGAGCCAACTTCGCTTTACGTGCTGCGTCGCGCGTTATGATTACACTATAGGTTTGCATATTCCCTACCGTAGAAGCCCGGCAGGCGGTTTCGAGCAAATCATTTAACAAATCAGCAGGAATATCTTTTTGCTGATATTTTCGGATGGTTCTCCGTTGTTTCATGCTGTCCATTCTTTCTTTTTTTCTGCAAATATAATGGAACGGTGTGCAAAACACAAAGCGCCTTGCACGAAAAGTTATGCCAAAAGAAAGATTTCTTTTTTTTATGGAATCAAAGATGGGACAGAGGAAACCGGCTTCAAGAAATGCGTCCGCTTTCCTGGTTTCATGTCCAAAAGGAAAATGCTCCTGTCTGATAACTTGTTCATAATTTCTATTTTTGGATGACTTTTTTGTGTATATGATTTTGTTAATTATTTGTTTATGTGTGGTTTATCTATTTGTTTTGGATGGCTTTTCATTTGTTAATAAAAAGGGAAGATTTAATTTTGTCAGTTTGAAAAACATTCATAGCTTTGCAAACACATTTGTTAGTAATAAGGACGACTTCTACACATTTACTTATTTACTACTTATAAAATCAGAAGATATAGCACCGTGGAAAAGAAAATTTATTCCTACGACGAAGCCTATGAAGCATCTTTGCGGTACTTCCAAGGCGACGAATTGGCTGCGAGAGTTTGGGTTAACAAATACGCAGTCAAAGATTCTTTCGGAAATATTTACGAGAAATCGCCGGAAGATATGCATTGGAGAATCGCTAATGAGGTAGCCCGTATTGAGGCTAAGTATCCTAATCCGTTAAGTTCAGAAGAACTTTTCGACTTGTTCGACCACTTCAAGTACATTGTCCCTCAAGGAAGTCCGATGACCGGCATCGGTAACAACTATCAAGTGGCTTCCTTGTCCAATTGTTTTGTAATTGGTGTGGATGGAGAGGCGGATTCGTATGGCGCTATCTTCAAAGTGGATGAAGAGCAGGTGCAACTGATGAAACGCCGTGGTGGTGTAGGGCACGATTTGTCACACATTCGCCCGAAAGGTTCTCCGGTAAAGAACTCCGCATTGACTTCCACCG
>NZ_JAICZW010000191.1 GCF_029057325.1 Bacteroides sp.
TTCTTCGGACATTCTTCGGTCCTAGGGAGTGGAGTTTGTCCGAAGAACGTCCGAAGCCGAATAGGCTCTGGTAGGGGTCGGATAGGGAGCCGATAGGGGAGAACAGAGAGAGGAAAGGGAAAGACCGTTTTTTTCCGGGAACGTTCCGATCGCGAAAAGGGAATGGAAAACATTTTACATTCAGAAAGAATTCTTCTACAACAACATATATGCATAAGCGTATTGACTTTACCTCCTTTAACACCCATAAATGGCAAAGTCATGATTAGCTATTTTCTCAAAAAAACAATTTGTACTATTTAACATAAGAAAAGTTGCTATATTTAAATTTTACACATAATTTTGCGCCATTATTACAAAATACACTTGAAAAGCATTTGAAATCATAAACTGATAACTTGTAGTTTGGTTAAACAATATGGCATTTATTGGGTATCGGACAAAATTCAGTAATCACGGAGGAATGTTGGTGTTTCTTCTCGTTTTTTTATGCACTTTGCGTGTTGGCGCCATGACTTCTCGCTTCCCATCGGATACATTGTATCGCGATTCTGTATGTATGTTTACAGAGAAAATCTTGTTCCCGAAGGCTTCTGCTGTCGTATCGTGTGATTTTGCCGGAAATCAGTTTCATGTCGATTCCATCTGTTCGTTTCTTTCCCATGCCGATATCCGCGACTTCCTCAGTGTAAAGATTATAGGCTCCTATTCGCCCGAAGGGCAATATGTTTTCAATACGAAGTTGGCGCAGGCGCGTGCATTGGCTTTGGCCGATGTCGTGAAAGGGTTTAATGCGGCTGTCACTCCCGTCACATCTATCACACATCCCACGCAGGAGGGAGTACAGGCTTACATGCGACAACGTTTTGCAGAGTTGCAGGTTGTCTATCGCAACAGTTCCGATAGTACGGATGATGCGGTCGTAAACGATACGCTCTCTGCGGTGGCAAACGAGTTGCAGGTAGCGGATGATAGTGCGGCGGTGACTGATTCGTTGCAGATGAAGCCTGTAACCGATTCATTTTCAAGTAGTGATAATCGTTTTGGGGTGGAGCCGAAGGAGGAGATTCCTTTGTCTCCTGCCGGGCATGCGTCCGGCAGCAGGCTGTTTCTCACGACCAATCTGCTGTATGATGCGGCTCTTGTCCCCAACATCGGTGTGGGCATCGGCATTACGGACAGGGTCACGCTGCTGGCCGACTGGATGTATGCGCGGTGGAGTAACCGCGACAAGAGGCGCTATTGGCGAATCTACGGAGGCGATGTGGAGGCAAGATACCGTGTGGGCAATTCCCACAAGTGTTCGCCGCTGGGAGGTCACCACGTGGGTATCTATGGCTCGATGGCGTGCTACGACTTCCAGACAGGGCGCGACCATAGAGGAATCTTGTCCGATAAATACAATTATGCAGTAGGCTTGTCCTACACCTATTCGCTGCCCGTGGCCTCCCGGCTTCATATAGACTTCAGTCTTGGCGTGGGCTACTTGTGGGGCATATACAAGAAGCATACGCCTATTGACGATTGCGACGTGTGGTTCTCGACGAACAAGCTGAGGTGGTTCGGTCCCACTCGCGCTGGGGTGTCACTCGTCTGGATGTTCGGAAAAGCGTATAACGACCGGAAAGGAGGGTTTGACAGATGATGCGTGCATGTTATATTTCCCTGTATTTGGCGGTTTCCATGCTTGCCGCTCTGATTTTTGCGGGTTGCGACCAGCGTGAACTTTGTTACGACCACACACACACGATGCCGGTCAGCATCGAGTTCGACTGGACCGATGCGCCCGATGCCGCTCCCGCTACCATGGTTGTGTGGTTTTTCCCCGTTGACGGCTCGCAGGGATTGCGCTTCGAGCTTATGAGCAGCGAGGCGGTGTCGCGTACATCGTTCAACGCTGTGGTGGAGGTACCGGTGGGTACATACCATTTGGTGTGCCATAACGGAAGTACCGAATTCAACGTCGAGCAAGGCTCGAACTTCAACGACTATATGGTGACCACCTACGATGTGAATGTGCTTGCGGGAATGAGCCGTAACGAGAACGCCCCTCTTCCCGACGGCGAAGAGATGCCGGTGAGGTCGCAGGCAAGTCCTCTGTATGCCCACACGCTCAGTGAGACGCTGACGGTGGACGAGGCGAGCGAGACAGCGCACAAAGTGGTGTTCAGACCTGCCGAGGCTTCGATTGTCTGCGATGTCAGCATCACCCATGTGCAGAACCTCTCTTCCGACATCATGTTCAGTGCCGTCCTTACAGGAGCCTCCGAAGGGTGGTATGCCCGTCGGCAGGAAGCGACGGAGACCCGTGTCGCGGTGCCGTTCGCCATTGACCCCTCCGGACCCGACTCGCTCCACGGAACGGTGGTGCTGTTCGGGCTGAACGGCAGGCAGAAACTCAGAATCTATACTTCCTACAAATACTATTATGATTTTGATGTGACCGACCAGATAGAGGAAGGCAAGCATCACATCAATATCGACATCGCGGGCATCAAGTTGCCGGAAACACCGCCTACGGGAATGCGCCCCGGTGTCAGCGACTGGAACGAGGCGATTGAGGAAGACATCACCATGTAATTGCTTTAATAAACCACCAATATATTTGATACAAAAAATATGAAAAAAAGACTCATTCCTTTTGCAGCGGTGGCCGTTATCATGGCATCCTGCTCCAGCGAAGATGTGCTCGAGGTCAATCCCGAACCCGCAGGACAAGCATTATCGTTCAGCATTGCCGTCGGGCATACACGCGCTACAGAAACTACAATCAGCAACCTTGGTGATTTCAAAATAGCGGCCAAAGGCGTGCATCCTTCGGGAGGTGTTTTCAACAGCTTCCTTATCGGTTCTACCACCGACGGTGAACAGGCGTCGCTGAAGGATGCTATTGGGAATAACGCCACTTCCGGGGTATGGGAACTTGAAAGAGATGTCTATTGGCCCACATCGGTGGATAATGCTCTTTTCTGGGCCTGGACTTGCTCGCAAGTGAAGGGCGGCCAAAAAAGCGATGTGTTGCCTTCCGGTAAATTCGATTTCACAGCGCCGAATAAGGTTAAGGTAACAGGCTTTTCTCCTGCAAAGACGGGACTGAAAGCTGCTGACGTTTCACAAGATATGTGGGCTGACGGATTGAAACAGGTTGATTTTGTTACAGCATTCAAGCAAGCTTCGAAAACGGCGAACGTACAACTAAATTTTGAACATGTCCTGTCGCAGATTGATATCGTGGCAAAGTCGGAGGGCAAAGCGGCTACCGATCACCGCATTGTCAGAATCAAGGGGGCTTGGCTTGTAAACACCAAAGACAAGGCTGATCTGGAATCCGGATTTACTTGGAATACTGAAACTAAGGAGGCTACACACGACTTAGGGTGGACAAAACATGACTTTAAGGATGCGAAGAGCCAATTCTCGGCTTACGGTTCTTTCTATGAGGAGCCGAAAGTATTGGAGAGTAGTACCAGCGAGCAAAACCTTTTGGGAGAAACCCTGATGCTTATCCCGCAGGAAATTGCCGAATGGAAGAACGGCAATGAACAGGGGGCATATATCCTTCTGCTCTGTCGCGTGGAGCTTAAGCACGATGGCACAACTCATACAACTACTCCTGAAAATCCGGGTGCGGATGATGATATAGCCATTTATGGCGACAAGCATTATCATCAGCAGTTCCCTGTAAATGCCAATAAGAAATTTGTCGAAGGCGAATACGGCTTTGTCTTCGTCCCTGTAAAAGCGACTTTTAAGATGGGCAATAAATACAAATTCATTCTTGACATCTGCGGTGCTGCCTCGGGAGCCGGCTACTATCCTCCGAAAGGAGATGATATATACAAAACACTTTTGCCTACTGACGATGCGGGCAACCTGATGAAGTTTACCACTAACTGGGGTCATGAAACAAACCTGACTATCGTAGAACGTCCGTCGGATGTGGATATGGGAGCCCTTGTTCTCAACGAGCCAATCAAATTCGAAGTGAGTGTTTCTCCGTGGGATGAGAATAGCGATTGGACAGAAGGTGACGTTGGTCTTTGATTTCATCTCCTAATTGAAAAAATACACGGAGAGAGTGTGTCGGAAGCCCGTGTATCGGCAGACCGGCATACTCTCTTCAAATCATTATCATATAACTTAACTCAAGTTCCGCAAGTTGCTTTCAGTGGACAAGTGAACGAGCAAACAAGGGTAGAAGGCTCTTCCGGCTGCCTATCTTGTGAAAAAGATGCCGGTGGAACCCTGAGCCATTTCTCCTTGTAGCCTTGTCAACTTGTTCACTGACAGCCTATCGAAGATGTGCGAAACTTAAATCTGACTTTTGAAATGAATGGCAAGTATAAAGGAATAGGCGGGAAGTCGGTTGCAGGACTACTGCTATGTTTGTTAGGCGTGCTGACGGCATGCGAGGACGATTTCGGCAAGAACGGTCCGAATTCGGGTGCACTGACTATGAAAGTGGCAGTGCCGGAGGGGTGGACTTCCGGAATTGCCGTTGACGAGAGTTCTCCCGATTCGCGTTGCGTGTCGGTGGATGCGGCCGCCTCCGAAAGCGCTATCCCTTTGTATCTGCATACCATCGAGTCGGATAACGCCGTTGCCGTTCCCTCTACAAGGGGGGCGCTTAAGACAGCGGTGGAGAAATTCACGATGAGCGCTATCTGCTACAAAAGCGAAGACGACATTTCCGGCTATACTCCGAATTTTGCCCACGATCTTACTTGCAGGGTAGGAGGCGATGGAACAGCGTCTTGTTCGGAGCCTCTGTTATGGCCTGCGAATGGGAATGTACGCTTTTTCGCGTTCGCACCGCTCAATGAAGACCCCACCAAGCCATTCGCATTGTCGGGTGCCGATGCTATCGGTTCGCCTACCATCACCTATACCGTCCCCGACAAGATTGCCGACCAGTACGACCTTATGGCTGCGTGCACCGATGCAACGTCGCCTGCCGTTAAACTGGAATTCCGCCATATACTGACGGCTGTAAAAGTTGTTACGGCCAAGGATATGATTCCGGGAACAATTACCAAAGTGACGTTTTCCGGAATACCGAACAAAGGTACTTATACTCCGGGCACAGGTATTGATGAAGACAAATGGGTGATTGACAAGACATCGAAAGGCGCTTCCTATACGGTGGAGCGCGACGTTACTATCGGAGGCGGCTACCAAGGTTCCGGAGATAATGTAGTCGGCACGGACGAAGGCGGCAAAGAAGTCATCGGTGAGACCGATAACCTCACGTTGCTGATGATTCCGCAGATTCTGCCCGAAGGAGCAAAACTTGAAGTGACGTTCAAGGAGGACTTGAGCGGTAAGGTATATACGCTTTCTGCTGACCTGAAAGGAAAGACGTGGCTGGCAGGGAAAATCTTGACATATTCCATCTCTCCGTCAAGCATAAATATCCAGCCGGTGGTAAAGTTCAATAAGAAACCGGACGATACTTTGCCTTATTCAGGCGTGTGGCACGATGTTGAAGTCAGTGCCTGTGTTTGGGTGACTAAAGAGAGGAGCGAACCGGAGATAAGGGCATCTCAGATTCCTGAAATTCAATACTCTTTTGATGACGGTAACACCTATTCCTCTAGTAAATTCTATGATTCGAATGGAAATGAACTGAAAGCAGCGGCATCTGCCGGGAGTTCGAATGTTAGAGCCGAATCGGAAACTACTAACGAAAAGAATATGTGTATCCTTGAGCCTCAGTCTGATTTTAAACTTTTGCAAGGAGAACTTAATGGTGATTTTGATACCGACAAGGTGATTAACCTATATGAGGAGAGCGGCAACGAATCTGCCAACTGCTATATGGTGGATAAGCCCGGATATTATAAGTTTCCGGTTGTTTATGGAAATACTTATAAAGATGGACGTTTAAACGCTACTGCCATAACTATTGATGATCCTGAGTCAAAGAATGGTATGCTTTATTATCCTGATTATAAAGGTGACAAAATTGAAAACTACAATATTAGCGAAGGCAAAGATGCAGTGCTCGCTTGGCAGGATGCGCCCGATTTGATTGATGATATTAAGTTTATCGAAGGAAATCCGTCTTGGGTGCAATTCAGGGTACGCAAACACTCCATCACTCAGGGAAATGCCCTTATTGTAGTAAGGGACGCAAGCGGTGTTATCGTTTGGAGCTGGCATATATGGGTGTCACAGCATACGAAAGCCTGGAGAGCCGGTAGTAGCAATTGCCGTCCGGTAAAATCAATCTATAAGAATGGTGATAATTATGAATTTACCGGAAAGAAATATTATTTGGCTGATGTTAATCTCGGCTATTGCGACCCGCATGATGGTAATGATGAACGCAAGTTCAAAGTCCGGTTCAAGGTCACTGTCAACAATAGTGAGATTATGGTGACCAAATATGAATCCGATGGGACAATAATCAATACAAAGGAGCAAGAATTCACACAGGCGGAGTTCAAGGGCTCGTTAGCCGGTGATAACACCTACTACCAGTGGGGACGTAGTGCGCCGACACCGGGAGGGATATACAATGAGGGTACACCGAAGTATTATTATAAAAGCAATGACTATTCGGAATTGAATATGGAGAACAAACCCTTATTCTATGACGATGGAAACGATTTGTATAGTTTCGGACGAAACCCTTCAAGCACAAGTTTTGATTCTGCGAATGACACTGAAAAAGGTGTGACTGTTGATTGGGCGATACAGAATCCTCATGTATTTAAAATGAGTCAATATGATAAGGAATATGCTGGTGATATGGAAAACTATAGAGACCACTGGCATAAGTTTATTAAAGGCGATTTTAGGCCGGCTTATGCGGTTGAAGGTGCATCAGTGCTATTTCAGATGTGGAATCCGCAGGCGACAACGGTTAAGGATATAAAAGAAGATGTGGCCAAGTCGGTTTACGACCCTTGTCCTGCAGGTTATACCGTGCCGCCGGCAAATCTGTTTTCGGCTTTTGCATATAGCAGTACGTATGGTAGATATTGTGTATATAATAATAAAGTATCTTCTGTTGACTATAAAACGGATGTAGTCCCATGTGATAATTATACATGGCGTGTGACTGTCAATGACGTTTCTTTTGATTTCCCTGCAACAGGAATGAGAAATAAAAGCTTAAGATATAATGACTTCGCTACAGTGAAATTAGCGTCATCTACACGAGCTGATAGTGGTGATCCTTGTAATTTGAGAGATCAGACATATCCTGCATTTAGAATGCTTACTTACTTATCTTCTTCCACAATGGGGAGTAGCGGTCAAGTGGCCCTATTCTATATTGATAGCCGTCATTACACCAATGAGGCGGGCAAACGGTTAGGAGAAACGGGTGAGAAAAGTCTGAATATGTTTCGCAGTAACAATGAGCCTGCGATAGCCTGTAATCAGTCATCTGCCAACTCCTACGGATTGTCTGTGCGTCCAATGAAGGATATAAATAAATAGAATCTGTTGGCAGAATTAAATCAACAAGGAAATTGCTTCTGCAATTTCCCCTATATTCCCCGGTTTGACAGACACTTGCGTCTGTCGTCTCAAACACTTGTGTCTGTCAGCTTGAACACAAGTGTTTGTCACGCTGAACACAAGTGTCTGTCAGCCTGTTTTTAAATATCTGGTAATTAGTGTACTAAAATATCAGAAATCAGCTTTGCAGATTAACTTCGCCAACGGGTGCAACAGAAAATTAAGTGGTGAATTTCGCAATTCAGAATGGATGGATTTGTATGTTTGGATTACAATGAGAACCGGAAAAGAGTGCGACTTCATTGTTGTGAGCGATGCCGTACCCCGGTTGGCTATTCAAGTATGCTATGATTTGACCGCGGAAAACAGAAGAAGGGAAGTGGGCGGCTTGCTCAATGCACCGGCTTTCTTCCGGATGGCTGAAGGAGTGAAAAAACAGCCTAATCTGCCACGTATGTTTTATAACATCCCTTTTTATGTTGCTTATCTTTGAATTAATGCCTAATTTGCGCCTCACAAAAGTTAACGGCATCCTTGTATGCCAGGTTATTCACTTAAAATCTTAATATCATGAAAGTATATCAGACAAATGAAATCAAGAACATTGCCCTCCTTGGCAATGACGGCTCAGGTAAAACCACTCTCACGGAAGCGCTGCTCTATGAGAGTGGTATTATAAAACGTCGCGGCAGAATCACGGCAAAGAACACGGTCAGCGATTATTTCCCCGTGGAGCAAGAATATGGATATTCGGTGTTCTCTACGGTTTTTCATACGGAATGGAACGGCAAAAAGCTGAATATCATCGACTGCCCGGGCAGCGACGACTTTGTGGGCGCCGCCATGACGGCACTCAACGTGACCGATACCGCCATTCTGCTGCTGAACGGCCAATACGGTCCTGAGGTGGGTACACAGAACCATTTCCGCTATACCGAGAAGCTGGGCAAGCCGGTCATCTTCCTGGTGAACCAACTGGATAGCGAGAAGTGTGATTATGACATGGTGCTGGAGCAGCTGACGAGCATCTATGGCTCCAAGGTAGTGCCCGTGCAATATCCGCTTGCCACAGGACCGAACTTCAATGCGCTGATTGATGTACTTTTGATGAAGAAATACTCGTGGGGTCCCGAAGGGGGTGCTCCCACCATCGAAGATGTTCCGGCCGAAGAGATGGAAAAGGCTACGGAAATGCACAAGGCACTGGTAGAAGCCGCTGCCGAGCACGATGAAGGCCTGATGGAGAAATTCTTCGAACAAGACTCGCTGACAGAAGACGAGATGCGCGAAGGCATCCGCAAGGGGTTGGCTTGCCGCGGCATGTTCCCGGTGTTCTGCGTATGTGCAGGAAAAGACATGGGTGTGCGCCGCTTGATGGAGTTTTTAGGAAACGTAGTGCCGTTTGTGGACGAAATGCCGCCGGTGCACAATACACGTGGCGAGGTGGTGAAGCCTGATTCTGAAGCTCCTACCTCCCTCTACTTCTTCAAGACTGCCGTAGAGCCGCATATCGGCGACGTTCAGTACTTCAAGGTGATGAGCGGAAAGGTGCATGAGGGTGACGACTTCACCAATGCAGACCGTGGCTCCAAAGAGCGCATCGCCCAGATCTATGCTTGTGCCGGTGCCAACCGCATCAAGGTGGAAGAGATGGTGGCCGGCGACATAGGCTGTACGGTGAAACTGAAAGATGTGCACACCGGCAACACCTTGAACGGCAAGGGGGCTGAGAGCCGCTTTAACTTCATCAAATATCCTAACTCCAAATACTCACGTGCCATCAAGCCGGTGAACGAGGCTGATACGGAGAAAATGATGGTTGTCTTGAACCGCATGCGTGAAGAAGACCCGACTTGGGTGATTGATCAATCCAAAGAGCTGCGTCAGATTATTGTGCACGGACAGGGAGAGTTCCACCTGCGCACTTTGAAGTGGCGTCTGGAAAACAACGAGAAGTTGCAAGTGAAGTTTGAAGAGCCGAGAATACCCTATCGGGAAACCATTACGAAGGCTGCCCGCGCCGATTATCGCCATAAAAAGCAGTCGGGTGGTGCCGGCCAGTTCGGTGAGGTTCATCTGATAGTGGAACCCTATTATGAAGGAATGCCGATGCCGGAAACCTATAAGTTCAATGGTCAGGAGTTCAAGATAAACGTGAAGGGCACGGAAGAAGTTCCGTTGGAATGGGGCGGCAAACTGGTGTTTATAAACAGCATTGTGGGTGGTTCCATCGATGCGCGTTTCATGCCGGCCATCCTGAAGGGCATCATGTCGCGCATGGAACAAGGTCCGCTGACCGGTTCGTATGCCCGCGATGTGCGTGTCATTGTCTATGACGGCAAGATGCACCCGGTTGACTCCAATGAAATCTCCTTCATGCTGGCAGGTCGCAATGCTTTCAGCGAGGCGTTCAAGAATGCGGGCCCGAAGATTCTGGAACCGATTTATGATGTGGAAGTGTTCGTTCCGTCGGACAAGATGGGTGATGTGATGGGTGACCTGCAAGGACGCCGTGCCATGATTATGGGTATGAGCAGTGAGGCCGGTTACGAAAAGCTGATTGCCAAAGTGCCTCTGAAGGAGATGTCTTCTTATTCTACGGCGTTGAGCTCGTTGACAGGTGGACGCGCTTCGTTCATCATGAAGTTTGCCAGCTATGAACTTGTTCCGAGCGACGTGCAAGATAAGCTGATTAAGGAATTTGAAGCAAAACAGGCAGAAGAATAACATTGTCCATCGGTTGGAGTCTTTGGGAGTTAACTTCCTGTCTCCTAAGTTCCGATAACAAATATTAAAGCCGCCGTTACTTTTTAACGAAGTGACGGCGGCTTTTTTGCCATTGCCGATAAAGAATAGGGTGAAGTGTGAATTGGATAATTAATTTTTTATTAAATTTGCAAACCAAAGAGCGTTGTTTTTGTTATAATGCTTGTAGTGAAATCTAAAAAACGTTCTTCGGTTAATTTGCGAGAATGGTCGGTTAAATCAGGTTAATCGGTTAGGAGCGTTCATTAGGGAGCGTTAATTTTGTGACTATGAAAAAGTCAACGATATGGATATTAGGCATCGTAATGGGTCTTTCCTTCCTCAGTTTGCTGTATCTGCAAATCAGCTACATCGAGGAAATCGTAAAGATGCGTAACGAGCAATTCGATGAATCTGTGAAGCGTGCCTTGATGGTCGCTTCAAAGGGAGTAGAGTCTGCGGAGGTTGACCGTTGGTTGCGGGAAGACATCTCAGAAGCGGAGAAGAAAGCGTGGGAACAATCGCAAGGCAACGGAACGGTGCAGACGCGGCGGTTTATGATGACGGCACCGGACGGCTCTGTCAGTTCTATCGAGCTGAAGACCTTCAATGGCGAATCGCCGGAATTGCCCCGAGCGATGATTTCGCGCAAGCACGGGACGAAAACAATCCCTCAGACTTCGCGCTCACAGGTAGAAATGATAAAGAACCGTTACCTCTACCAGCGTGCTTTGGTCGATGAGGTGGTTTGGCAGATGATTTACCGGGCCAGTGACAAGCCGATTGAGGAGCGTGTCAACTTTAAGAACTTGGACCAGTATCTGAAAGCCGGTTTGATGGACAACGGCATCGGTGGTATGGATTATCACTTCCGGGTGATAGACCGGGATGGCAGGGAGGTTTACCGCTGTTCGGATTATAGCGATGAAGGGAGCGAAAGCTCGTACTCACAGCCGCTGTTTCTGAATGATCCGCCTGCCCGTATGAGCATTGTCAAGGTGCATTTTCCAGGCAAGAAGGATTATATCTTCGATTCGGTCCGGTTCATGATACCGTCGTTGATATTCACCTTTGTATTGTTGCTCACCTTCATTTTCACGATTTACATCGTGTTCCGGCAGAAGAAGCTGACGGAGATGAAGAATGACTTTATCAACAATATGACCCATGAGTTCAAGACGCCTATCTCGACGATATCGTTGGCGGCGCAGATGCTGAAAGACCCGGCGGTGGGAAAATCACCGGCCATGTTCCAGCATATATCGGGGGTCATCAATGATGCGCCGAAGCGGTTGAGATTTCAGGTGGAGAAGGTGCTCCAGATGTCTATGTTCGACCGTCAGAAGGCTACCTTGAAGATGAAGGAGCTGGATGCCAACGAACTGATAACAAGTGTGATAAATACCTTTACACTAAAGGTGGAACGCTACAGCGGAAAGTTGGAATCGGAACTGAATGCTACCGATCCGATAATCTTTGCCGATGAAATGCACATCACCAATGTGGTCTTCAACCTCATGGATAATGCGGTGAAGTATAAACGGCCGGATGTGGACTTGCAGTTGCTGGTGAAAACCTGGAATGAACCGGGCAAACTGATGATTTCCATTCAGGACAACGGCATCGGCATCAAGAAAGAGAATTTGAAAAAGATATTCGAGAAGTTCTACCGCGTGCATACGGGTAATCTGCACGATGTGAAAGGCTTCGGATTGGGACTGGCATACGTGAAGAAGATTATCGTGGACCATAAGGGAACCATCCGGGCGGAAAGTGAACTGAACGTGGGAACTAAATTTATTATTGCATTACCTTTATTAAAAAATTGATTGATATTATGGACGAGAAACTGCGTATTTTATTATGCGAAGATGACGAAAATCTTGGCATGCTTTTGAGAGAATACTTACAGGCAAAAGGTTACGCTGCCGAGTTATATCCCGATGGAGAAGCAGGATACAAGGCTTTCCTGAAGAATAAATATGACCTGTGTGTGTTTGATGTGATGATGCCGAAGAAAGACGGATTTACTTTGGCGCAGGAGGTGCGTGCAGCCAACGCCGAAATCCCCATCATCTTTCTGACGGCAAAGACGTTGAAGGAAGATATCCTGGAAGGATTTAAAATAGGTGCTGATGACTACATTACCAAGCCGTTCAGCATGGAAGAGCTGACCTTCAGAATTGAAGCCATCTTGAGACGTGTGCGCGGAAAGAAGAATAAGGAAAGCAACCTTTATAAGATTGGTAAGTTCACCTTCGACACACAGAAGCAGATTTTATCTACTCCTGAGAAGCAGACTAAGCTGACTACCAAAGAATCGGAATTGCTGGGATTGCTTTGCGCCCATGCCAACGAGATTCTGCAACGTGACTTTGCGCTGAAGACGATCTGGATTGATGATAACTATTTCAATGCACGTAGCATGGACGTATATATCACGAAGCTTCGTAAGCATTTGAAGGAGGATGATTCTATCGAAATCATCAATATCCATGGAAAGGGTTATAAACTGATTACTCCGGAGACAGAGCCTTAATGGACTTTTGATGAACACAGGGAACGGAGGTAGAATGTATGGATTCCGCGCCTCTATGTTTCTGTAACGGTATTTCTCGGTAAGGAAATACAAGACATAAAAAAGGCGGTCGCATTTGCGGACCGCCTTTTTTATGTCTTTTTTCTTTCGATATCAATCGGCAATTCTCTTGTTGATGACAATGTAAGAAATCAATCCTATTACAACCAAAGCGGCTGATGAACCCAAAATGGTGTTGTTGTTAACATTGCCGGTGAAGGCGCATGCGATCAGGATTACAGCACCTACCAAGATTAATATCAATCCCAGATTTTTTAATAAGCCTTTCATG
>NZ_JAICZW010000192.1 GCF_029057325.1 Bacteroides sp.
CTGCAATCACAGTGAAACGCAAGGAAGTATTGAATTTCTGCGCCAACAATTATTTGGGATTGTCCAATCATCCGCGCCTGATTGCCGCCGCTCAGAAAATTATGGAACAACGCGGTTACGGAATGTCATCCGTACGATTCATCTGCGGAACGCAAGACATCCACAAAGAGTTGGAAGCTGCCATTTCCGACTACTTCCAGACAGAAGACACTATTCTTTATGCTGCCTGCTTCGATGCCAACGGCGGTGTATTCGAACCTCTCTTCACTGACGAAGATGCCATCATCTCCGACTCCCTAAACCACGCTTCCATCATCGATGGTGTACGCCTCTGCAAAGCAAAACGCTATCGTTATGCCAACGCTGACATGGCCGACCTTGAAAGATGTCTGCAAGAGGCTCAGGAACAGCGTTTCCGTATCATCGTGACAGACGGCGTGTTCTCCATGGACGGCAATGTGGCTCCAATGGACCAAATCTGCGACCTTGCCGAAAAATACGACGCGTTGGTTATGGTGGACGAATCACACTCCGCCGGTGTAGTAGGTCCTACCGGACACGGTGTCAGCGAACAATATGGCACTTACGGACGTGTTGACATCTATACCGGAACTTTAGGAAAAGCCTTCGGAGGTGCTCTAGGCGGCTTCACTACCGGACGCAAGGAAATCATCGACCTGTTGCGTCAGCGCAGCCGTCCGTATCTGTTCTCCAACTCTTTGGCCCCGGGCATCATCGGCGCCAGCCTTGAGACATTCAAGATGTTGAAGGAAAGCAACACGCTACATGACAAACTGATGGAAAACGTGAACTACTTCCGCGACAAGATGACCGCCGCCGGATTCGACATCAAGCCCACACAGAGTGCTATTTGCGCCGTGATGCTGTATGATGCCAAACTGTCTCAGGTATATGCGGCACGCATGCAGGAAGAAGGCATCTATGTAACCGGATTCTACTATCCCGTTGTACCGAAAGGTCAGGCACGCATCCGCGTACAGATTTCCGCCGGACACGAGAAGGAACATCTCGACAAGTGTATTGCCGCTTTCATCAAGGTAGGCAAAGAATTAGGTGTGCTGAAATAAGAAAAGCAAGCATACAAAAAACAGAAAGGGTGGCTGCCGAAGTTTAATCGCAGACACCCTTTCTCTATTTTCGGTTCTTTACTATCAGATTACTTGCGTTCACCCAGTTTCGCATCTACAAAGAAAAGACCGGCAGCACCGGCTTTCTTGAGCATATCCACAATACCAGCAGCTGTAGCTTCCTCTTCCACCTGTTCGCGAACAAATCCCCACAAGAAATCTTGCGTAGCCTTATCCTTCTCGGCAGAAGCGACATCTACCAACTCGTCAATCATTTTGGATACACGGCATTCGTGTTCATAGACTTGCTCAAAGACTTCCAGCGGAGTACCGAAATCATTGGGAACAACGTCAATCTTATCTACTTTGGCCTTACCACCACGCTTAATCATATAAGAAGCCATCTCATAAGCATGCTCATTCTCCTCTGTTGCTTGTTTCTTCAACCAGGAAGCCATACCACAATAACCTTCTCTATCCATAAAGAAAGACATTGCCAAATAAAGGTTAGATGACCACATCTCAGCTGTAATCTGCTGATTAATTGCATTTTGTAATTTTTCTGTTATCATAATCGGAATTATTAAATTGAAATGATTACAAATATAATGAGAATACAAGCAACTTTGTTCATCGGATAACATTTTTTAATCAAAAAAGATAAAGCATTTTGCCTGCACCAACCGGCACTATTCTTATACCAGTTCGTCTGACGTATATCCTTGCGGCAACTCACGACAATTATAGCCCGAAGCCATAATCTCACCGTAAGCCCCTGCCGAACGAAGTGCAATCAGATCGCCCCGCTGTACACCGTTCAAATCAATAACCTTGCCAAACACATCTGACGACTCACAAATAGGCCCTACTACATCGTAAGTCTGCACCGGAGCATCCGAAGTGATATTTTCAACCTTATGATATGCCTGATAAAGTGCCGGACGAATCAAATCTGTCATACCTGCATCCAAAATGGCGAATCGCTTATTGGCCCCCTGTTTCACATAAAGCACCTTGGAAATCAATGAGCCACACTGCCCTACCACTGCACGCCCCAACTCAAAATGGAGTGTCTGATAAGGACGCAACTTCAAATGACTGTTATAAGTCATGAAATAGGTCCTGAAATCAGGTATAGCCTGACGATTGGGATGGGTGTAATCAATTCCCAATCCTCCTCCCACATTGATATGGTCAATGCGAATTTGGCGTGCCTCCAATTTATCCTGCAATTCATTCACCCGATTGCATAAAGCTACAAAATCCCCCATATCCAGAATCTGGGAACCGATATGAAAATGCAACCCGATGAACTTCACATTCTTCATCTCCTGTGCAATCCCAATAACATAATCCATATCCTCCATACTGATGCCAAACTTATTTTCAGCCAGTCCGGTGGTGATATTGGCATGGGTATGCGCCCCGACATTCGGATTGATACGAAAAGCAACATTCGCCACCTTTCCTTTAGCCGCCGCCAACTCATTGATGACTTCCAATTCGGGAACAGACTCTACATTGAAGCAGAAAATATCATAATCCAATCCCAAATTAATTTCCCAATCGGCCTTACCGACCCCTGCAAATACAATTTTACTTGCAGGAAAACCAGCTTTGACAGCGGCACGTATTTCACCGCCACTCACGCAATCGGCTCCCAATCCGCTCTCACGAATCACTGCAAGCAACTTAGGATTGGCGTTCGCCTTCACGGCATAATGCACCACATAATTACTATATTTTGCCGCTTCCGTACGAATCGTGGAAAGCGTATCACGCAACACCTTCATATCATAATAATAGAAGGGAGTACGAAGTTCGCGAAACTTATTAATGGGGAATGCTCCTTTCATACTTTATTATACACTTTGTTTAGTTTATAAAAAAAGAATATCACTTCTCTAGTAATCGATATGTTATAATCAAAAGGAGTAAAGGAATTAAGGAGTTAAACTGATAGCTTAAACCTAGAATACTTTACCGCAGAAAGCCATGGGCGTAACTTCTTAACTCCTTAACTTCTACACATTTTTACGAATGATTCTTTTATTCTTCGTTAAACAACGCATTGCTGAGCGATTGCAATGCCGCTTTCTTATCTGCCTCGCGAATTAGGAAAGAGATATTGTAGTTGCTACCGCCAAAGGAAATCATGCGAACCGGTATATCGCGCATGGCATCCAGCGCCTTTGCCTCAAAGCCAACGTTTTCCCACTCCAAATCACCAACTACGCAGATGATGCACATATCCCTGTCCACCGTCACCGTACCATACTTCTTCAAGTCATCCAGAATCTCGTTCAGGTGTTTGATGTTGTCAATAGAAACCGATACTCCCACCTCCGAAGTACAAATCATATCGATAGAGGTCTGATAGCTTTCAAAAATTTCAAATACCTTGCGCAAGAAACCGTGTGCCAGCAACATTCGACTGGACTTGATTTTGATAGCCGTAATATTGTCCTTGGCAGCAACCGCCTTGATTTTTCCCTTCTCCGTATCATTCGAAATCAACGTTCCCGGAGCCGTAGGATCCATCGTATTGAGCAGGCGGACAGGGATATTGGCATACTTAGCCGGCTGAATACAGGTAGGATGAAGAATCTTGGCACCAAAATAGGCCAACTCAGCAGCCTCTTCAAAATGAAGATGACGCACCGGAGCAGTCTTATCTACAATGCGGGGATCGTTGTTGTGCATACCGTCTATATCCGTCCATATCTGGATTTCGGAAGCATCAATGGCCGCACCAATCAAAGAGGCCGTATAATCACTGCCACCACGTTGCAGATTATCTATCTCGCCGTAAGCGTTGCGACAGATATAACCTTGCGTGATGTAAACATCAGCATCGGGATGCAACTCCAGCTGAACATGAAGTTTTTCTTTGATATAACCAGGATCAGGCTCCGCATTCTTGTCCGTACGCATGAATTCCAAAGCCGGAAGCAATACAGAGTTCACACCACACTCTTGCAGATAGAAATTCATCATAGCCGTAGAAATCAACTCTCCTTGTGCCAGCACTACCTTCTCCTCAAACAAGGTAAAGAGATCTTTAGTGAAGGAACGGATATAATCGAAATGAGACTTGATAAGCTCACGTCCCTTCTGTTTATACTCCTGAGTAGCAAAGAGTTCGTCAATATGCTGACGATATTTGCTCTCCAGCTTGTTGATAATCTCGTTGGCACCATCCGGATTCTTCTTATACAAATAATCCGAAATTTCAACCAATGTGTTTGTGGTACCCGACATGGCAGAGAGAACCACAATCTTACATTCACCATCGGCAATCAATTTGGCCACTTCTTTCATCCGAACCGCCGAACCTACCGAAGTACCTCCAAACTTTAAAACTTTCATTTTCCTTCTCCTTATATTAAAATTGTTACATATTTTTCTATTCACTATCTTTATTCTTCTTTTACCACCGAAGCCACATATTCTGCCGTAACATTCGTAATCTGATGGTCATAACAACGATACACCTTGCCGGGAAACTCATGCAACAGCCGCATATTATGCGTAGTCATCACCACCAGAGAACCCGCTTCACTAATACTACGCAACAATTCCGTAATGGCGCGTCCGGTTTCCACATCTAGGTTTCCGGTAGGCTCGTCTGCCAAAATAATCTTCGGTGAATTAAGCACAGCACGTGCTATCACAATACGTTGTTGCTCACCTCCCGATAATTCATTGGGAAACTTATAACCCTTACTGCTCATCCCCACAAGTTCCAGCACCTCTTCAATCCGGCCTTTTATCTCACCCTTGTTCTTCCAACCGGTAGCACGGAGCACAAAATCAAGATTATCATAAACGGTACGGTCTGTCAACAACTGAAAATCCTGAAAAACGATGCCCAGCTTACGGCGCAATTGCGGAATATGCTTACGCTTGATACGACGCATCTCATAGCCCAGCACTTCCGCTTCACCCGATGTGATATCCAATTCGCCATAAAAAGTCTTCAGCAGGCTTGTCTTACCAGACCCCACCTTACCAACCAGATACACAAACTCCCCCTTATGAAACTCCAGGTTCACTTCACTGAGAACGCACAACTCCTGTTGGTGTATCTCTACATTTTTATATCGTATCAGCGTTTCGCCCGCCCCCATCTATTTTCTTCTTTTCAAATTTCAATCAATCAGTGTTTCTTCCAAGTGTCACTATGACGCTCTTCCAACTCACGTGCTAAATCTTCGATGCGATATCCTTTGGAAGTAAGCAATACGATCAGATGATACAATAAGTCGGCACCTTCGTAAATCAGACGTTCGTCCGTACCGTTGCAGGCTTCAATTACGGTTTCTACGGCCTCCTCACCTACTTTCTGTGCCATCTTGTTGACACCAGACTGAAATAAACTAGTCGTATAAGAGCCTCCCGGCATCTCTTCATGCCGCTTGCTGATAAAGTCCTGAAGCGTTTTCAAGAACAGAACGGGCTGCTCGTTTTTTTCACCCCAACAAGTGTCCGTCCCTGTATGGCAAACAGGACCTGCCGGATGTACCTGAATAAGCAGAGTGTCCTGATCACAATCCGTTTTGATGGAAACCACGTTCAGCACATTGCCGCTTTCCTCCCCTTTCGTCCAAAGGCGATTCTTAGTACGGCTAAAGAAAGTCACCTTTCCGGTTTCCAATGTCTTATCGTAGGCCTCTTTGTTCATGAAGCCCAACATCAACACCTTTGCGGTATCCGCATCTTGTATAATTGCCGGAACAAGTCCGTTCATCTTGTCAAAATCCAACATTTTTGATATCAATCATTTATATAAATATTACCAAACCAGTCGCATGGGAATTCCATGGGCGCAAAGATACGATTTTAATTCGGGAATTTTAATTTCTCCGAAATGAAAAACGCTGGCAGCCAATGCCGCATCCGCCTTTCCTTGCAAAAAGACATCACGGAAGTGTTCCTTTGCCCCGGCCCCTCCCGAAGCGATAACGGGAATGGAAAGCCTTCCGGCAAGCATGGCAAGAGCTTCGTTGGCATAACCGGTTTTCACGCCATCATGGTTCATGCTGGTAAACAGCACCTCACCGGCTCCACGCTCTTGCGCCTCCTTAGTCCACGCGAACAGTTCTTTGTCCGTCTCCACTCGTCCTCCATTCAAATAGCACCACCAGCCTTTTTCCGTCTGCTTGGCATCTACAGCAAGCACGCACACTTGCGAGCCAAAGTGTTTCGCTATCTCACCAATCAATTCCGGACGACGAATAGCGGACGAGTTGATGGATATTTTATCCGCACCGGCATTCAGCAACCTGTCCACATCGGCAAGTTCGTGAATTCCTCCACCTACGGTGAAGGGGATACTGATGTTGGCGGCAATACGCTTCACCAGTTCTGTAAAAGTTTTCCTGCCCTCATAACTGGCTGTGATATCCAAAAAAACCAATTCATCAGCACCTTGTTCACTATACGCACGAGCCAGTTCAACCGGGTCGCCCGCCTGACGAAGATTCACAAAATTGGTTCCTTTCACTGTCTGTCCATCTTTGATATCAAGACAAGGGATAATTCTTTTTGCTAACACGATTCTATGTTCAAATTAATAAATCAATTCCATCGTTAGCAGAGTTATCAGCCGATAACTCTTTCTAACTTCCGATACTTTTTTTACACCCTCCATTTACAAGAAGCTTTCCAATTCCTTCAGCGTAATCCGCCCTTCGTAAAGCGCCTTCCCGAAAATAACGGCAGGCACACCGGCAGCCTCCAATACCCGAATGTCTTCTATACAGCTTACTCCGCCACTGGCAATCAGACAGAGATCAGGATGCCGCCGCAGTATCTCCTTATACAAAGTTGTTGAAGGCCCCTGCAACATGCCATCACAGCCGATGTCCGTACAAACGACCTTACGAATTCCCTTCTCCACATAATCCTGCAAAAAGGGGAAGAGTTCACAAACAGTTTCATCCCTCCAACCGTTGACAGCAATCTTGCGGTCTTTCACATCGGCACCAAGAATGATTTTCTCCGCACCGTACGTTTGAAGCCAACGACAAAACAACTCCGGCTCTTTGACCGCCACACTGCCTCCAGTCACCATTGCCGCCCCACTTTCAAAGGCTATCCTCAAATCTTCATCGCTCTTCACACCGCCACCAAAGTCAATCAGCAGCGAAGTGTGCGTCGCTATCTGCTCCAATGTGCGATGGTTCACCACATGATGCGAAGCAGCACCGTCAAGGTCAACAACATGCAACCGGCGAATGCCACAACCCTCAAGCTCCTTAGCTACCTCTACAGGATTCTCATTATACACCTTCTTGCTATCATAATCGCCTTGCGAAAGGCGCACACATTTACCATCAATGATATCAATGGCGGGAATCAGTTCTATCATAGTGTCAAAAAATTCTGCAATATACGTTCGCCCACACTTCCGCTCTTTTCCGGATGGAACTGCGTAGCATAATAATTATCTTTATGCAAGGCTGCGCTAAATGGAGAGATATAATCTGTTACGGCCGCCGTGCAATCGCCGAGAGGCACATAGTAGCTATGCACAAAATAGACAAACTCCTCATCTGCAAACCCTTTGAACAAAGCGCTGTTTGTCTGTGCAATTGTATTCCAACCCATGTGAGGGACCTTGTCCTCAGGATTCAAAGAAACAAAACGCTTCACATCGGCATCAAAAATACCCAGACAATCCACATTCCCCTCTTCAGAATGACGGCACATCAACTGCATGCCCAAGCAAATGCCCAACACAGGCTGACGCAGTTCTTTCAGCAACTTGTCCATGCTATTGGCACGCAAAAAGCGCATTGTTGTCTCCGCTTCGCCCACACCGGGAAAGATTACCTTGTCAGCGGCACGCAGCACGGCCTCATCCGCCGTAACCACTGCCTCCACTCCCAAACGCCTCAAGGCATAATCCACCGACCGGATATTACCCGCGTTGTATTTGATAATCGCTACTTTCATTTCAACCGTCAACTATTCATTTTTAAACAAATCTCATTTTCCTAATTGCAACACACGTAGTTTTAGTCCGCAAAAATAACGATTTATTGCAGAACTGCGAATTTTTCAAGCACAAAGTTTAAGAAAGAGAAAAAATTGCTTCGCTTTTCACAAGAAAAAAAGTTCAATCGGTAACAAAACTGCTTTCAAACAGACTTACTAAAACGACAGGCAACACCAACAAACTTTTTTCGCACACAAGTCCCTCTTTATGAAGAAGAAAAGAGAACCAGCAAAAAATATTCAAAAAAAAATTCATCATAGCTATTGCAGAAATC
Organism: Bacteroides sp.; assembly: GCF_029057325.1. Taxonomy (GTDB): domain Bacteria; phylum Bacteroidota; class Bacteroidia; order Bacteroidales; family Bacteroidaceae; genus Bacteroides. Next base: position 8,366 of record NZ_JAICZW010000192.1, read on the forward strand.
AAAAAAATGCCTACCTTTGCAACCGCAATCGAGAGAGATAGCAACAATACTTGAAAGAATGGTGCGTTAGTTCA
>NZ_JAICZW010000193.1 GCF_029057325.1 Bacteroides sp.
TCATTGATGTTTGGGGAGCTGCAGCGCCCACTCTCCGGCAAGCGATATCACCGGAAGGCAGCATCTTCATTAATAATTTGGGGCCGGTTTATTTAAACGGCAAGACTGTGAAAGAAGCGAATAACTATCTGAAACAAGAGTTTGCCAGAATCTATTCGGGAGTGACAGGAAACGTGCCTTCTACCCAAGTTAAATTGACGTTGGGAGAAATTCGGTCCATTCAAGTGAATGTGATGGGTGAGGTGATGGTTCCCGGAACCTATACCCTTTCTTCTTTCGCTTCTGTATTCCATGCCTTATATAGTGCGGGTGGTGTGAATAAAATCGGTAGTTTGCGTAGTATAAAAGTGATGCGCAATGGAAATACTATCGCAGATTTGGACGTTTACGACTTACTGATGAAAGGAAAAATGAAAGACGATGTCCGTTTGCAAGACGGTGATGTGATTTTGGTAAGTCCTTATTTGTCTTTGGTGCAGATATTAGGTAAGGTAAAGCGTCCGATGTTCTATGAGATGAAACCCACCGAGACGGCCGGTGCCTTGTTGAAATATGCTGGTGGCTTTACGGGCGATGCCTATAAAAAAGCATTGCGCATTATCCGTAAGAGTGGTCGTGAACATCAAATCTATAACGTGGACGAAATGGATTATTCCGTATTCCGTATGGATGACGGTGACCAAGTCACGGTGGACTCAGTCTTGCGGCGTTTTGAAAATCGTGTGGAAATTCGTGGTGCGGTATATCGAGAGGGCTTGTATCAGTTGGACGGCACGGTGAATACGGTGAAGCAGTTGATTAAAAAAGCGGAAGGTGTTCGTGGAGATGCGTTCTTGAATCGGGCCATCATTGACCGTGAACTTGAAGACCTGTCACATGAGATTGTCCAAGTGGACGTGAAAGGGTTGCTGAATGGAACAATCGCTGATATCCCGTTGCAGAAGAACGATATTCTATATATTCCGAGTATTCATGATTTGAAAGAAGAGGCTACGCTTACCATACATGGTGAGGTCGCTAACCCGGGTACTTATCTTTATTCGGATAAAATGACGATAGAGGATTTGGTATTGCAGGCCGGAGGATTGTTGGAGGCTGCCGCTACCACAAAAGTGGAGGTGGCACGTCGCATGAAAGATCCTAAATCCACTACTTTTAGCAATACGGTAGGAACCAGTTTTTCTTTTGATTTGAAAGAAGGTTTGCTGATTGGCGCAGGAAGTGGTGATTTCTATCTTGAACCCTTTGATGAAGTGTATATTCGTAAGAGTCCTTCTTATCATGTACAGCAGAATGTGATGGTAGGTGGTGAAGTCCTTTTCGGCGGCAGTTATGCTTTGTCGAAAAAGAACGAGCGTTTGAGCGATTTGGTAGCTAAAGCCGGTGGTGTAACTCCTGATGCTTATGTAAAGGGAGCTCGTCTGATACGTAAGATGACGGAAGAAGAACTGCGCCGTAAAGCAGATGCGTTGCGCATGGCTCAAATGGGAGGTAGCGACTCTATTTCGGTGAAAAAACTGGATTTGTCTGATACCTATTCAGTAGGTATCAGTTTAGAGAAAGCATTGCAAAATCCGGGTTCGGACGATGACATGGTATTGCGTGACGGCGATATGCTGTTTATTCCTGAATATGTAAGTACGGTCAAAATCAACGGTGCGGTGATGTATCCCAATACGGTCTCGTATAAAAAAGGGGAGAGCTACCGCTACTATATTAATCAAGCCGGAGGTTTTGGAAATGGTGCCAAAAAGCGGAGGGCGTATGTCGTTTATATGAACGGTACGGTGTCGCGTGTGAAAAAATGGAGCAAAACAGCCATAGAGCCGGGGTGTGAGATAATTGTTCCAAGCAAGGATGCAAGAAAGAAGATGAGTCCTGGGGAAATTATCGGTTTGGGTACTTCTGCCGCTTCTTTGGCTACGATGATAGCTACGATGGTTAATCTCTTTAAGTAAAGTAAGGATGAGACTGATAACGGAAGATTTATTGAACCTTGTTACGGCGCAGGCGAAAGAAAGTGATCGTTTGCGCATGAACTATAATTTTCATGAAACGATGGATGCTCCAGTGCATCGTATGCTGAATGCGCTGGAGCCGGGGACCTATCTCCCGCCTCACCGCCATTCGGACAAGGAAGAGACGTATTTGGTATTGCGAGGCAGTTTGTTGGCTTTCTTTTATGACGAAAAAGGGAATGTGACAGAAAAGGTTTGTCTAAATCCTTTGGAAGGCAGATACGGTTTGGAGATTCCGTCTGGTGTGTGGCATAGCATTATCGCTTTGGAGTCAGGTACTGTTATTTTTGAGATAAAGAAAGGGCCTTATCAGCCGCTTTCGCCTGAAGATATGGCATCGTGGGCACCTGCTTCCGATGATGTAGAAAGCGTAAAGGCTTTCATGAAGCGGATGTTGGAACTTTAAATTGAGCATTGATATAATTGCCAGTGGGGTAGCAGAAAGCCTATAAGGGCTTTTCTACTGCCCCATTGCTTTTTATTTTTGAATTCGGGGTCTTCATGGCTTCGTCTATCTGTTCATTATCAAAACTATCAAGATAGATTTGTGTTATTCATTCAGAGCTATGCCCCATAATCTCACGTATTACTCCCGTAGAAACGCCAGCTTTCTTCATTACGGTAGCTTGGCTGTGTCTTGCAACGTAGGTCGTAAGTGCGATAGGCAAATTCAATGCTTCACCAATCTGTTTCAAACGGTCGTTCATCTTAGTAATTACCTTATGTATTCTATTCGCTTTCTGCTCGGCTGTCTTATGAAATGGTGAAAGGATGGGAAACAAGTAAGGCGATTCCGCATTGTGGTACTTCTTGATAAGTGTCAACGCTTGCGGTTGGAGTGCTATCTTAATCAGCTTCTTCGTCCTTTGTCGTTTGTAGATTAACCGTCCGTCTATCAGGTTGGCTTGTGTCAGATGGGCTATATGTCCGTGAAATTGATTTCACCACAATAATAGGTAAAACCGGCGCATGGTAATAAACCTGTGTATGTGAGATGAAATTTTTACCTTTGCAGAAGTAAAAAGAACTGCAATGGAAAAG
>NZ_JAICZW010000194.1 GCF_029057325.1 Bacteroides sp.
GTGATTACCGACATCGACGGTAACTTCTCTCTGTCCGGCGTGAAGGATGGTGATATCATTCAGATTTCCTTCGTGGGTTACAAAACTATAGAAGTGGCCTGGCAAGGAAAACCATTGAACATTACAATGAAAGAAGATTCGGAAATGTTGGAAGAAGTAGTAGTTACAGCCTATGGTGGAAAAACGCTTCGTTCCAAAGTGACCAACTCTATTGCCAAAGTAAACAAAGATGTGCTGGCAAGCGGTTTGCACTCCAACCCCGCCCAGGCATTGTCCGGTGCGGTGTCCGGTTTGCAAGTACGTCAGACTTCCGGTGACCCGGGAGCTACTCCGACCTTGATTCTGCGTGGTGGTACGAGCTTGGACGGTTCGGGTTCTCCGTTGGTCATCATCGACGGTGCGCAACGCGAGCTGAGCGACATCAACCCGGCTGACATCGAGTCTATGGAAGTGATGAAGGACGCTGGTGCCACCGCCATCTATGGTGCCCGTGCGGCAAACGGTGTAATCCTGGTGACTACCAAACGCGGTAAAGACGGTGTCAGCAACATCGGAGTGAAAGCCAAATTCGGTTTGAACTATTTCAACAACAACTACAATTTCTTGGGTGCGGAAGACTACATATACTGGATGCGCAAGTCTTATCAGAATGCAGCCCAATGTTATCAGAAGTCAGACGGCACCTGGACAGGTTGGACCAACCTGAGCAGTTTGAGCGGTGCGCAACCGTATGGTACAGGCAACATCTATTTCAATGCTGACGGCACAGTAGCTGACGGAAACAAGGTGAGCAATGCCAACTGGAGCGTCATGAAATACAGTGATGACCTGGCATTCTTGCTCAACAAGGGATGGAAGACCATGATTGACCCCGTCTATGGCGACAAGCTGATTTTTAAGGAATTCATGTTGGAAGACACCAATATCAACACGCCTGCATTCAGCCAAGACTACACGGTAGATTTCACGGGCGGTAATGACAAAGGAACATACTACGCCTCAATCGGCTTCAATGACTCGGAAGGAAATGCCACCAACAACTGGTACAGACGTTTCACCTTTACGTTCAACGCCGACTACAAGATTAAACCGTGGTTGACCTCCAACTCTTCATTAAACTATTCGCACAACACTTGGGACGGTCTGGTGGGCAATGCCGATGCAGCCAGCTACTTCAGCCGCGTGTTTTCGCTTCCTCCCACTTTCCGTGGAACGAACGAGGACGGCGAATGGCTGATTGGTGTGCGTGGAACCGGTGATGCCAACGTGCTGGCTTACAAGGATGCCTTGCACAGAGAAAACAATACCGACAAATATACCATGACCCAAGCCTTCACGATGCATCTGCTGAAAGGGCTGGACCTGAAATTCAGCGGAAGCTGGTACTATGAGGATACGAAGTACGAATACTTCAATTCTGACTACAGAACAGGTGTAAACAGCTGGAACCGCGAGCACTATTCATACGATTACTACAACCGGAAGCTGAACCAGACTTACAATGTCATCGGAACTTATAACAAAAGCTTCCAAAAGCACGATATCAATGCAATGGCCGGTTTCGAGTATTTCATTGAACAGCAGAAGGGTTTCAATGCTTACGGTTACGGAGCACCCACCGGTGATTTCCAAGACTTGGCACTGACAGATCCCGAAAGACGCTATATGGATTCATGGCACTCTGAGAACCGCATCATGTCCTTCTTTGGCAAAGTGGATTATTCGTTCAACGAGAAGTACCTCGTTTCTGCAGTACTCCGTCGCGACGGTTACTCGCGTCTTGCCTCAGACACTCGCTGGGGTCTCTTCCCGGGTATTTCAGCCGGCTGGATTATCGGTAAGGAAGATTTCATGGAAAGTCTGCGCGACGTTATCTCCTTCGCAAAAATCCGTGCAAGCTACGGTTCAAACGGTAACGTGGACACCAAATATATCGGTAACTACACGGTACAGGGCTCTTACGGAAGCGTTACGAACTACAACGGCGGCGGTGCAACCTCATTGACCGGGCTACCCAATCCGAACCTGACTTGGGAAAAGTCCTACACATTCGAAGCCGGTCTTGACCTCAGCTTCCTGAGCAACCGCTACAATGCGAACATCACCTTCTACAATCGTCGTACAAAAGACAAACTGGCTTACATCACTCTGCCCTCGCACTCGGGTATTGATGTGTATCTGACCAACAACGGTGAGATTCAGAATCAAGGTTTAGAGTTGGAACTTTCTGCCAAGCTTATCGAAACCAAAGATTGGAAATGGGACCTGGGCGTTAACTTCGCTTACAATAAGAACAAGATCATCTCGTTGCCCAACAACGGCCTGGACAGAAACATGCAGAACGCATTCCAGGTATATACCGGCAATGGCGATGAGAAGATATGGGTAGGCGGCTATCAGGAAGGACAGGAACCGGGTGCCATCTACGGCTTCAAGGCCGAAGGCATCTATCAGAGCTATCATGAGATACCGGGCAACCTGAAGGATATCTCTTCCGGTAACAACGGCTCCAACAACAAGACCTTGTACGGCCCCGAGGCTTGGGCCAAACTGAGCGATGCGGAGAAGGCAAACGGTCTGCCCATCCAGCCGGGTGACGTGAAGTGGAAGGACGTAAACGGCGACGGCGTGATAGACAACTATGACCTGGTGAAACTGGGCAACGCCGTTCCCCACTGGACCGGCGGTATCAACACCAACCTGTCATGGAAGGGACTGACACTGACCGCACGTTTCGACTTCGCGTTGGGACACAAGATTTTTGACTCAAAGACTCCGTGGATCATGGGTAACATGCAGGGTACCTACAATACCATTGACCTGGTAAGCAACACATGGTCTGAAGAGAATAAAAATGCTAAATATCCTACATACGTATGGGCCGACCAGCTGGGTAAACGTAACTATGCACGAAACAACAACAGCTTGTTCGTGGACAATGCAAGCTACCTGTCTATCCGTGAATTGAGCCTGAGCTACAGCTTGCCGAAAGCATGGATACAAAAAGTCAAAATGGAGAGACTGGATCTGAACATCACAGCCCAGAACTTAGGATATATTACCGGGGCCAAGTATGTGGCTTCTCCTGAGTACGGAGCAAACGGCTGGGGAGGATATCCGCTGCCTACAAACCTTGTATTTGGTATAAACGTAACATTCTAAACTATAAAAGACAATAAAATTATGAAGAAATTTATATATGGTATTGCTGGTGCGTTATTGCTCAGCATATACAGTTGCGATACGCTGGATTTGATTCCGGAAGACTATGCGGCTGCAGGAAGCTACTGGAAGAGTGTGGAGCAGGTAAGCACATACATGAATGGTCTGCATTCCTCTCTCAGACAGGACTATTCATCTCCTATGCTATTGGGTGAGATGAGAGGTGGCACCATGCGTGAAGGAACCTCTTCCATCAATACATCACTGAATAATTCTTCCGTCATCCGCAACGACCTGCGTACCACCAGTACAGGCATATCCAACTGGAGGGATTACTACCCGCAGATTCTACAGGTGAACCACTTCATCGAACAGGTAAGAGACGCATGCACGTTCCTGAGTGAATCGGCACGCAATACATACCTGGCACAGGCTTACGGTATACGTGCCTACTATTACTTCATGCTGTACAGAACGTACGGTGCCGTTCCCTTGGAAGAGAATCTGAAAGTATTGGACGGAAAAATCGATGCCGTCAGCCTCTATATGGCCCGTTCTTCGGCAGAGGATGTGCTTGACTTTATCAAGAAAGACATCAATGCTTCTGAAACTGCATTCGGTTCTACCAGCTCTTTTGACAAGTATTACTGGTCAAAATATGCTACCCTGTTCCTGAAAGCGCAGGTGTATCTGTGGTCGGCCAAGGTGACTACCAACGATTATGAGAAGCCTCATACGGCTACCGGAGCATCCGATTTGGATATTGCCAAGAGAGCATTGAACGAAATCATTTCCAGCAACAAGTTCTCGCTGATGGACAACTACGCGGATGTGTTCGATTTCGCAAAGAAAGCCGCAAATACCGAAGCCATTCTGGCCATGTACTTCGACCGTGGTGAGACCACACACTGGGGAAGCAACTTCCTCTACACGCCGTCCATCGTAGTGGGTTCATACTACAATCCTGACGGAACCGTCATGCAGGACGTGCTCCAGCTGAACACAGCCGGTATTGTAAGATATGAGTGGAAATCCGCTTTTATCCGTTCGTTCGATCAGACCGACAGCCGTCGCGGCGCTACTTTCCTGGAGTATTATCAGGATGCCGAGCTGACGAAACACGGCTCAAGCATGTTGAAATATGTGGGTCATGTGGCCGATGCCATCCGCTACTTTGACAACGACATCAACATGATGAGATATGCCGATGTGCTGTTGATGATGGCCGAAGTAGAAAACGGTCTGGGCAATCCGTGCGCCTCTTATATCAACCAAATCCGTAAGCGTGCTTACGGTGAAAACTATACGGAAGCATTGGCCTATACAGATGGCACCTATGCCGAGAATGAATTGGCTATTTTGAAGGAACGTGATAAGGAGTTTGCGGGCGAAGGTACACGCTGGTTCGACCTGGTGCGCATGCACGATGCCAACAAGAAGCCTTTGGCTTTCTCTGCCGCCGTGGCCTATCCGGAACCGGGAGAAGAAGCTACTGCCGTGTTGAGCGCCGATGAGGAATACAGATTGTTGTGGCCTATCAATGTAGCTGTCTTGACTGCCGACCCGATGCTCAAACAGACTTGGGGTTATGTTGAAGCAGAAAAGAAAGATTAATAAAAGCACAACAGTACGCTAACCTTTTTATATACTTTTCATTCTAAGCCTGGGCTTTTAGCTCAGGCTTAGTTTTTTTATCAGAGTCCGCTCCATTCCATGCCAAGCCATTTTAGGCCTGTCCCTCTTTACCGGTTCAAACGCTTCATCTGCTCAGCAAGGGGTGACAACAACTTTCTGTCTGTTCGTTACAAGATTTATAGAGGTGCTGAGGACTGAGCTAAATAAATATTGCTACTATTGCATAAAAAACCAGTCAGGAAAAAGCCGTACTGCCAAACCGGAAAAACTTCGTCCGAAAAGATGAAAAACAAATTATTTCGTATATTTGCCGACAATTCGTAAAAAATAAAACAAACAATGAATCTAATGATGAAAACCTTTAAGAAGATGGCGACAGCCATCATCACCTTCAGCCTTTCTTCCTTCTGCATGGCACAACAACCGAAGGATGCCGCGAACGGCATGCCCCTTCAGGAAGATGAAGTCCCCGTCTTTATAACTATCGGACAGTCGAATGCCGACGGATCCGCTTTCGCCAATGCCGAAGAAGACCGGAGGCTGTCTGCCTGGTACGACAATCCGGACACCAACCCCGGACTGATGAGAATTTGGTATCGCAGCTGCTACATCGTGAACCAAGCCGACGGTGCCCGGTGGGTATTCGACGGAACCACCGAAGATGTGGCTCCCGGATGGCTTCATCTTTATTACAAGAACGATAACCAGAATGGCAAAACCATGATGAATATGATTCACGGATATGGCACATGGAGCGACGGAGCTGCCGGCCGACGGGGTATGGAAGGCGAATTTGGCATGCACTTCCAACAAGCCTTCCCCCAGACGGAACTATACATCATCAAATTGGGTTGCTCGGGCTCACGGATTGAGACCTGGGCCTCTTCTTCTGACAGCCACAACTGGAACTATTTCTACGAGCACCTCTATAAGCCCGCCATCAACGATTTGCTGAGCAAAGGCAAAAAACCCCGTTTGGCAGGAATCTGGTGGATGCAGGGTGAGGGCAATGCCGCCGATTCCAAGGAGCATTATTTGCCTCTGCTGAAGGAGTTGATAGGCAAATGCCGCGAACAGCTCGGCTTTCCGGACGCCCACATATACATCGGCCATATCGTGAAACCGGGAGAGAGCGTGACGAACCCGAAAGCCTCGACGCAGTATGGACAGGGAGTGCGCGATGCGCAAGACGCCATCGCCAATCCGACGGATGAGCACTTTATCCCGAACATCTCAATCATAGATGCCAAAGAGAGCCCATTCGACAAGGACAACCTGCATTGGGGACATGTCGGCATCAATAAAATCGGCCAAAAAATCGCAGCTGAAGTGATTCCTGCCGGAAAGCGTGGAGAGTGGGCGGTTTTCCACCCGTCAGCATTCAAAGGTCTTGCTCCGTGCCAGCATACAGGCACCAATGACTCCGGCTTTGCTCTTTAGTTTGGAAAGAGTGATGGTGGAGTCTTGATTCACCAAATTGAGCGAATACTTTCGGATGGCACTCTTGATGGGCTGCAATATGTAGTCACCGGTCTGTGAAAGGGTGCCTCCGATAATGACCAGCTCCGGGTTGAAAAGATTTATCAGCCCTGCTACCTGCTTGCCTAACTTCTGCCCCATTTCCTCCAAAATTTCAATGCACAAGAGGTCTTCTTTGTTGATGGCATCTATAATCTCATCCAGCGTAAGCAGGCTCTCCGTATCTTTGGCTCTGTTCGAAAGAATAGATTCCTCCCCGTTGGCAATGCGTTCCAGCAGGATGCGGTGCAAAGCCGAACCGGACGCTTCTGTTTCAAGACAGCCTTTCTTTCCGCAATGACACATTATTTCATTGCTGAACGTGGGCTGATGACCCAATTCACCTGAAAACCCCGATTTGCCGGTATATATCTCCCGGTTGATGATGATGCCCAATCCCAACCCCCAACTCAGGTTGATGAAAAGGATGTTCTTCTCTCCTTGAATGTTTCCTTTCAGGAATTCACCATAGGTCATGGCACGCGTATCATTATCGATGGTGACCGTATGCCCTATTTTCCCGGATATAATTTCGGCAAGAGGACGTTCTTCAAAGTTGAACCAGCTGTGGCTGTAGCCCGATTCCGGATTCACCCGTCCGGAGATATTGATATTGACGTTCAGGATCTTCTCTTTTCCGATATCGTTTTTTTTGATGAATTTGGATATCAGTTTACATAAATCATCCAGTCCTTCTTGTGTGTTCCTGCAATAATAAGGAATGTTCATTTTCAGATCCACCATATCTCCCTTGAAATTCATCAGTCCGATGTTGATGGCAAACCGCTTGACATCCACACCGATAAAATAACCGGATTCGGCATCCAGTCCATACAGACTAGGACGACGTCCGCTGTTGGTGCCTTGTTTGCCATATTCGTGGATATACCCTTCCTCACACATTTCGTTGATGAATTTGGTGACGGTGGGAACGCTCAAATCCAATTCTTTGGCCAAACTGGTAATGGTTGAATGACCGTTGTATATATAATAGGTTATGATTTTCTTTTTTAAGAGCGCATTTTTAGTTCCTGCTTTTATCTCCTCTAATAAATTCGGCTTCATATAGATTGGGATATATTGTTAGCTATTAATTGCTTACAAAAGTAACGAATGTCTTTAATAAAATTCCGATTTATCCTGTGAATTTATGTTATAAATATCTGTCAGAGGTTTGTCCGGTACTATCTTTTGC
>NZ_JAICZW010000195.1 GCF_029057325.1 Bacteroides sp.
ACTCCCGAATAACTCCTTTAAGTGCAAAATCCGTGTAAATCTACCCCCTGAGTAGTTTCAGTATGTACTTTCCTGGCATCATGATTCTGGCTTTCAGTTGTGGCGAGCTGTTCAATTCATATAGTATTTTCCAGATTTTGCCTCCCAGCTTTCCAAAATCCGTCAGTCTGAGTATGGCATTCAGGTCGTGTATGTCTGTGATTTTCTGCCTTGCCAGTTCTTCCATCAGCCCCTGGTAGTTGTGCGTCTGTCTGTTGCGCGTATATTCCGGCGGGTCCAGAAGAGTCTCCTCTTTCCTTCCTCCCGTCTCCCTTTGGGGAGATATAGAGGGGTTTTGTTTATTCTCTTCATTTATTTTATTTGCTAAAGCGCTGCTTGCCTTCGCGTCCCTGATTCTCTGCTGGTTAACCAGTCCTCCGCGACGTCCCGCCTCCTTTTTTGCCTCCTGTTGTGCGTCCCACGGCTCCATGCGCCGGCTCAGTCCGGGGGATGAGAAGCTCGTCTCGTTCATCTCGAACAGCGCATAGTCATAGATGATCCGCTTCAGTGTGGCGGTTGTCACCCTCGCCTTTTGCGCCAGTATGGGGATCACTTTCAGGCTGGCCCTATATTCGTTCTGCAACCTGAGGAATTCGAGCACCGTCCAGTAGATGCCGTATCCTTTCATTCCTTCCTCTTGTATCATGATCATTAGTTTTAAGTTGCTGCCCGCATTGGCGTCATGCAATAAATATGCTTCCATGGCTTTTGTTTTTTTATTAGTTTACTATCGGTCTCCACTCCATAAAATTCTCAACCAGAAAGGTCCTCCATCCTTGCCGTTCCACGTCCCAATAGGCCACGTGGGCTTTGACGCCGGCCACGTCATGCTTCTTCTTGAAGTCGTTTTCGTATGGAATGAGTGTCCCTTTCCCCATGTAGAAGCTTCCGTCCTGCTTCCGGTAGGCGATCAGCGCATATCCGTATCGCATGTATTCCAGCAGGGAACCTATTCGCTGCGCCATCCATTGTGCGGACTCCGTGCCCAACGACGTGTTTTCCATGATCCGTTTTTCCCATCGTCTTTTCGCTTTTTCCGTTTTGGATACAAATTGTTCCTCGATTCCGGTTTTCTCTTTTCCCATTCTGTTCTGTTTTTAGGGTTATTAAATATGTGATAATCAGCGATGAAAAAAGGGCTACACCTTTCAGTGCGGATGGCTACACCCTTGCCCTGTTGGGGCTACACCATCCGGCGAGAAAGGTGTAGCCCTTCCGTTCGGTTGCTGACGGTGGCAAAATTACCGCCTTTTCATGTGTCTTACTATCGGTAATTTATCCTTACGTCATATCCGTACGGGTCGATTTGCGTGGTGTCTTCCTGTTTTATGATGGCCCACACCTTTTCCAGTTCGGTGATTATCGTGCTGTAAGTCAGTGGCTTCTGTTCTCCTCTGGTTCTCTTTGTGAAGTTTTCGGATGTGGCTAACAGCCTGGCTATATCTGTTATTCTCCTAATTTTAGTTCCTTCGAAATAGCCTGATTTAAAGGCCCTTAAGTAACCCACATAAATATGGGTCTGTCTTCCATAGTAAACCCGTTCCGCCAATAATTTTTCATCCACAATGGAGCTTCGTTTTTTTACTTTTGTTTTTCTCTCTTTCTGTGTATCAGCTTGATACGACGCACTTCTCAATTCGTTACCGTTGAGTCTCTTCTTTTTTTCAGTTCTTTCATTGGTGTGATTCTACATTCGTTTAATTGTTTTTTATTCTGGTTAAATAATGCGAAAATATAAAAAGTGGGGGAGAAACGGGGAATTTTGAAGGGAAATGTGAAAGGGTGTGTTTTAAGTGGTTGATATATAAGGTGATATCCTGTCTTTTTAACGTACGTTTAATGAACGCAAAGATAGATACGTTTTTTGTAATGGCAAAATGTTTGATAAAAAAATGTTTCCAATGAGGAGTGGTGATAAGTGTATAATGCCGAATGTCAGCAGTATATGGAATATGTGTAAATCAGTTAAAGCCTTCTTGTTTTTAGCTTTTTGAGCGCACTTTGTAAAAGCTTGAAACAGGTGTTCATTAAACGTACGATTAAAAAACGCTTTTTTGTTTCTAATACGTTCGTTTATAGTCTCTTACCCTAAGGTAATGAACAGTTACAGAGAATCAGTGGACAAGAGGGGCATAAAGCTTGTCGTATTTTATATAGGATGCCCGCAAGTGATTGGACTACAGTTATATACTGAGAGTTCAAAGCCCCGGAGGAACACCCTTTTTATAGATTTCCCATTTATAAAAAGGCGGATGGGAGAGCCTTGTGCACTCGTTTACCTGTTCACTGAAAGCAAGTTCAAGAACTTGCGGAACTTAATAAATTATAAATC
>NZ_JAICZW010000196.1 GCF_029057325.1 Bacteroides sp.
ACGCAACCGCCACGGGTTCCGTAGATGGTCTCACCATATACTTTCATCCACTCTCCCACTTCTGCCAGACGCTCTATGGCGACAGCCGGAAGTTCACCATCCGGCTGAGGGCCGATGTTCATCAACAGGTTGGCATCCTTGCCCGCAGCCTTCACCAAATAATGGATAAGCGTCTTGGTTGACTTATAATTCTGGTCGGTAATCTTGTAGCCCCACATGCCGTTCATCGTCTCGCATGTCTCCAAAGGCAGGCTGCTGATGTCCTGACCGGAAAGTCCGGCACGATTCTCGCCCGGCAGGTCGCGCTCGAAGATTTGGATGTCTTCGCCCTCGAAAGGCACTTGATGGTGGTTGTTTCCCACCAGACAGGCCGGTTGCAGACGGTGTATCAGGGCATATTGCTCGGGCAGTTGCCAATCGAAGTCCGGATTCTGGTCCTGGTCCCACCAACCGTCGAACCAGATGGCACCCACCTCACCGTAGTTCGTCAGCAGTTCCGTCAGCTGGTTGTTCATGAACTTGTAGTAGCTGTTCCAGTCGCCTTTCGGATTGGGGCGTCCTGTTCCACGGCCGGTACGTCCCCACGGGGCATCCTCGCGGAACCAGTCGATGTGTGAATAGTAGAAGTGGATGCGTATGCCCTGCTTGTGGCATTCGTCTGCCAATTCCTTCACGATATCCCGCTTGAAAGGAGTGGCATCTATGATGTTGTAATCGGAATAACGGGTGTGGAACATGGAGAAACCTTCGTGATGGCGGGTGGTGAAGCAGATGTACTTCGCCCCCGAAGCCTTGATGGCTGCCACCCACTTGGCTGCATCAAATTTGGAAGGATAGAACCCACCTGCCAACTTGGCATATTCCTTATAGTTCAAATCCTTGTTGGTCATGGTCCATTCACCGGTTGCCAACATACTATACAGGCCCCAATGCAGGAAGATACCAAACTTATTGTCCCGGAACTCCTGACGAGCTTTCAGGTTCTCCTCAGTCGGCTGATAAGACTGCGACTTTGCCGAGGACAGAAAAACAAACAGCAGTAAAAAAGATAAAATACGTGTTCTCATACCTATAAATTTAATGATAAATAAAAAGAGGCACGAACTATTGAATAATCCGTGCCCCAAATAATCAGTTTTCTATTACTCTTCCGTATAGCGTTCGATTGTCTGTGCACGGTCGGGACCTACGGAAACAATCTTGATGGGCACACCCAATTGTTCCTCCAGGAACGACAGGTAAGCGTTGAACTCTTCCGGGAATTCGTCCTCGCTCTGCATCTTGGTCATATCCGTCTGCCATCCGGGCAGTTCCACATAAATCGGCTCAACCGTTCCGCTGATGTCGAACGGGAAGTAATCAATCTCCTCTCCATCTATCTTATAAGCCACGCAAGCCTTGATGGTCTCAAAAGAGTCGAGCACATCGCTCTTCATCATAATCAGTTTGGTCACGCCATCCACCATAATGGCATATTTCAGTGCCACCAGATCGATCCATCCGCAACGACGCTTACGTCCTGTTACCGAGCCGAACTCATGGCCAAGCGTACAAATCTTGTCTCCGGTCTCGTCAAACAATTCCGTAGGGAACGGACCGGCACCGACGCGCGTACAATAAGCCTTGAAGATGCCATACACCTCACCAATTTTATTGGGAGCTATGCCCAGACCTGTGCAGGCTCCTGCACAAATCGTATTGGAGGAAGTGACAAACGGATAAGACCCGAAATCGATGTCCAGCATGGTGCCTTGCGCACCCTCACATAATACCGACTTGCCGGAAGCCAGCAGATTGTTCACTTCATGCTCGCTATCCACAAACCGGAACTGCTTGAGGAACTCGATGCCTTCGAGCCAGTCCTTTTCCATTTCGGTAAGGTCGTATTCATAGTTCAGACTCTTCAGAATCTGTTCATGACGGGCTTTTGCCGCCGCATACTTCTTGTCGAAATCGTGCAGAATATCTCCTACACGCACTCCGTTACGGCTGATTTTATCGGTATAAGTCGGACCGATTCCCTTACCCGTAGTACCTACCTTCGCATCTCCCTTAGCCGCTTCATAGGCAGCATCCAATATGCGGTGGGTAGGCAGAATGAGGTGCGCCTTCTTGGAGATGTGCAGGCGTTCCTTCAAGTTATGGCCGGAAGCCTCCAGCGCTTCGGCCTCAGCCTTGAAGAGAGCCGGATCGAGCACCACGCCATTACCGATGATATTCACTTTGTCACCTTGGAAAATTCCGGAA
Organism: Bacteroides sp.; assembly: GCF_029057325.1. Classification (GTDB taxonomy): domain Bacteria; phylum Bacteroidota; class Bacteroidia; order Bacteroidales; family Bacteroidaceae; genus Bacteroides. Next base: position 2,248 of record NZ_JAICZW010000196.1, read on the forward strand.
GGAATAGAACGAAGCACATACTTCTGTCCCTCAAACTCGAGTGTATGTCCCGCATTCGGTCCACCCTGAAAACGAGCTACGACATCGTATCTCGGAGTCAACACATCGACGACTTTGCCTTTGCCTTCGTCGCCCCATTGTAATCCTAATAATACGTCAACTTTCATTTTTCTTTCTTATGGTTATTATTTTTCATCTTTCGTTTATTGGCTCTTTCACATTTGCCACACAACCCATATATATATAAAGAATAGTGTGTAAGGCTGAAACGGCTCAGCTTGGTACTTTCAATGGCATGCTGCAACTCTTCGTTCTGGAACTCGGTCACCTTGCCGCATTGGGTACAGATTTGATGGTGATGCGTGTCGCGATTATACGACTTCTCGTATTGGGAAGAGTTTCCAAACTGATGCTTGATGACCAGCCGGGCATTTATCAGCAGAATGATGGTGTTGTAAAGTGTGGCACGGCTGACACGGAAATTTTCTTGGTCGGCCATCTGCGAATAGAGGGTATCAATGTCAAAATGCCCGTCTATGGAGTAAATGGTATCGAGTATAGCATAACGCTCGGGAGTCTTCCGATGCCCGTTCGCTCTCAGATATTCGGTGAATATCTGCCTGACTGTATCTTTTACATTCTGACTTTCCATTTTGGCAGCGCAGTTTTTACAGCGAACAAAGTTAAGCCTTTTTTATGGAAAGCAAACGGAGAAAGGAAAAAAAATGCGATAAGAGAATTATTCTCTCATCGCATTTAACATTCCATCGTGTCAGAAAGCGTTCTGACATAGTTCCTCTTTTACTAAATTGTATAGCAACCGCTCGGCTTCAGAAACAGAAGCATCCATCCCCTCCACCCGACGGCAGACCTGAAAAGCATTTTCCTCACTATACTGCATGAAACGGCGAAGGGCGGTCATCGCGGCATTGCGGACATGGTAGGCCCCCGACAGAAAAGCCGCGACTGCCTGGTCGAGAAACTCATTCGCCACCCGTTCATCCATATCCCCCTTCTTCATCAGCAAGCGGGCAATAGTGAGAAAACCGCAAACTTGCGTGTACTCGTCCTCGCTTGCAATCCAATGGAATGATTTGGCAGGCGCGTACGCCAAATGCTGAAACAAGTTCATGCAGGTAAGTTCCGCTATTTCGATATTACGGATGTCCTCCACCCATATATCGGCTATCTCGGGCAGAAAGTTGTCGGCTGGCTGCAAAAGCCCCGCCAGAATCTTACACTCCCGGATGTCTTCCTTCCACAAGGCCTGCGCCAGCGCATGGTCTTTCGCATAGCCGGCCGCGATGTCCTTGATACGGGGCAGCTCCACACCGAAATTCAGTTTATATACCAATCCTTTCTCACGCATGCTTTGAGAAACAGCCCCGTTCATCGAGAGACGGAGCTTCGTCTTAATTTCCTTGAGTTGTTCTTTCAGTTCCATAGGTTTCATGTTGAACACAGAGGCACGGAGACACAGAGGTTTTTCTTCCTATATAGCCGGTGTGCCTAAAGGGCAACTCTCGCCTTTGTGTCTCTGTGTTCTACTAAATTATTATTTAATAGTTTCTTGAAGGAAGCAGAGAATAATCCTTACTGTAGCGCAACATCTGCTCCACATAACCTTCATCGTAAGTCACTTTCACATCGGCAATACGGCCGTCGGCATCTGTCACCGCCTCATACTTCGGATTGACAAAGCCTTTGTAAGGCGCAAGGTCCAGCTTCCTATAACGCTCCAATACTTCGGCATGCAGCACTGGATCCACCTTTACCGCGTATGTTTCCACTAAATCGCGGGCAGCCACCCAATCACCGGTGGACTTGATGCGCTGTACTTCAGCAAGCAGTTCGCCAAACAGGCTGCGCAGCTTATCATAATCGTTCACTACCACGTATGTCTTTCCCGCTTTCTTCACCATCTCCACCACCCTGTCGGCAGCCCCTTTCTCGAATACCCAACGAGCAATGAGCTGGCGGTTGCGCATGTGGGCCTCTTCTATATCATGGCCCGGTTCGATACGAACCAATTGGGTCATCAGGCCATTCATCAGGTAGGTGTAATACTCGGCCTTGTAGGCATCGTCAGTCGGAGTCAGTCCCAATTCCCGCAATTTGGCATCGGCTACATAATAAAGGCCGAACAAATCGGCACGCGCCTCCTCGATGGTAGAACCGTATGCCTTCAACGCATCAGGATCCACACCCGGCAACAACTTACCGGAACCATGTCCCAGGCATTCGTGCAAGTCGGTATGCAAGTTTCCGGTCAGGTCGGCATACTTGTCAATCAGTTGCAACTCCACATCGCTATATACGAACTCTTCATGAAAACCGTTGCCGTGCGCCGCCTGATTGTAAGCATCGGTGATGTTGCCGATGGTCACCGATTTGGAGCCATGCCGGCTACGTATCCAGTTGGCATTGGGCAAATTGATGCCGATTGCCGTAGCCGGATATAAATCGCCGGCCAAAATAGCTGCCGTAATCACTTTGGCAGACACCCCTTTCACCGTTTCTTTCTTAAACCGCTTATCTACCGGAGAATGGTCTTCAAACCATTGCGCATGGCTGCTGATTAGCTCCGTGCGACGGGTGGCCTCCAAATCTTTGAAATTCACCAACGATTCCCAGCTTGCCTTCATTCCAAGCGGATCGCCGTAACTTTCGGTAAATCCGTTCACAAAATCGACGTGTGAGTTCAAGTCCTTCACCCACAAGATGGCATACGCATCGAAT
>NZ_JAICZW010000197.1 GCF_029057325.1 Bacteroides sp.
CCTTGGCAATTTCATCCTGCCGGCTATCCAGTGCGAGGCCATGTATGACACTTCGGCACAAGCCAGGACTCAAGCAGACAGAACAACCGTCAGCCGATAGTTCAAACGCATGAGAGGAATTCGATTCAGAAACTATTTCAGGCAACTGTCCACCACCAGAAAAACACTCTTGGTTATCAGTGTTCTTCTGGTGATAGGATTCATATTCTCTCTCCCCAATCAACTGTTCCATGTGTCCTATTCCACCGTCGTGACCGACCGCAACGGGGCATTGTTAGGAGCCCGCATCGCCTCCGACGGACAATGGCGATTCCCCCCCCGTTCCACGACACCGGAGAAGGTGAGACAATGCCTGATAACCTTTGAAGACCGGCATTTCTACCACCATTTCGGAGTCAATCCGTTGTCTATCGGAAGAGCCATCCGTCAAAACCTGAAAAACAAGCGGGTGGTAAGCGGAGGCAGTACCCTCACCATGCAAACCATCCGGCTGGCAAGGAACAAACCGCGTACCCTCAAGGAAAAAATCATCGAAGTCATATTAGCCACACGCCTGGAATGCCGTGCTTCGAAAGAGGAGATATTGTCCATGTACGTTTCACATGCGCCTTTCGGCGGGAATGTTGTCGGACTGGATGCCGCAGCCTGGCGCTACTTCGGACATCCGGCAGAAGAGCTGTCATGGGCCGAGGCAGCCACGCTTGCCGTGCTTCCCAACGCCCCTTCCATGATTCACCTTTCCAAAGGACGCAAAGCCCTGCTCAACAAACGGAACCGGCTGCTAAAACAACTACTGGATCAACAAGCATTGGATGAATCAGCCTACGAACTGGCCGTCAGCGAGCCACTTCCTGAAGAGCCACATCCGCTGCCACAAATCGCCCCACATCTGGTCAGCCGACTTTATCAGGAGAAAAACGGCGAACACTCCACCACCACACTAGACAAAGAACTGCAAATACAAGTAGAGCATCTGGCAGAACGCTGGAACAACGAATTCAGCCGGAGCGACATACGCAACCTGGCCATCCTGGTGATTGACATACGCACCAATCAGGTGGCAGCCTATTGCGGCAACGTCCACTTTGAGCGGCAGCAAGCAGGCAATCAAGTGGATGTCATCCAGTCGCCCCGAAGCACGGGCAGTATCATGAAACCGTTTCTTTACTACGCCATGCTTCAAGAAGGCAGCTTGCTTCCGCATACGCTGTTGCCGGATATTCCCATCAACATCAACGGGTTCGCTCCCCAGAACTTCAGCTTGCAATTCGAAGGTGCCGTTCCGGCTTCGGAGGCACTGGCGCGTTCGCTGAACATACCGGCAGTAACCATGTTGCAACAATATGGTGTTCCCAAATTCCACAGTTTCTTACAACAAATCGGATTAAAGACTTTAAACCGTCCGGCATCCCATTACGGATTATCGCTTATTTTGGGCGGTGCGGAGGCTACCCTATGGGACATCACCGGCGTGTATGCCAATATGGGGCGCAGCCTATTGAAGCTGCCCCAAGTTCCTTGCACTTTGCTTGAAACTTCCGTCCCGACAGAAAAAGGTGAAGCACAAGAACGATACGCCTTTCAACCCGGTGCGGTATGGCAGACTTTCGAGGCACTGCTTGAGGTCAACCGTCCCGAAGAGATAGACTGGAAATCCATCCCCTCCATGCATCCTGTTGCTTGGAAGACCGGCACAAGCTACGGATTCCGCGATGCCTGGGCGGTGGGAGTCACTCCTTCTTATTGTGTAGGCGTGTGGGTAGGAAATGCCAGCGGGGAAGGAAAGCCCGGACTCATCGGAGCACGCACGGCAGGGCCTGTTCTGTTCGACTTGCTGAATCTGCTCCCCTCTTCCCCCCGATGGTTCGAACAACCTGCCGGCGCTTTCGTTGAAGCTGAAATATGCCACCAGTCCGGCCACCTGAAAAATCGATTTTGTGAAGAGACAGATACTCTGCTTATCCTGCCTGCGGGACTGAAGACCGAAGCCTGCCCCTACCACCACCTCGTCACCCTATCGGCAGACGGCACACACCGCCTCTATGAGAATTGCATTCACACAGCCCCCACCCGGCAACAATCGTGGTTCACCCTCCCGCCCGTATGGGAATGGTACTACAAGCAGCATCATCCGGAATATACGCCCCTGCCTCCTTTCTTGCCGGGTTGTGGAGAGGATATGCTG
>NZ_JAICZW010000198.1 GCF_029057325.1 Bacteroides sp.
CCATTAACCTACTCATTATAGGTTATTTGTGACATTTCCCATTTTCGCAACTCTCAGGAAGTCTTCGCACTCATATCCCTTTTTCGAAAAGCGATAAACAAACCGAATGCCGTATTCTTTTGATTATAAACCAACTAAGTCAAAGAACGCTTTTATGAAATACGCCTTTTTTCGCAAATGTTTTGTCCTCTATTCAAAATTGTCAGTTTTGAGAAGGCATCACGTATTATCTATTATTCCATTCAAAACACGAAATGTTGATAATCAACAAAGTGTGCATAAAGCACTTTTTCGCAAGAGAATACTCACCATTTCGCCACGTAAGGCTTAAAATCATTGCTTTCTCCGGCAATATAGGCGGCAATTTCTTGCGATTGCTTCAATATGATTTGCGAAAGAGTCATTTCCTCTTTCCTGAATTTCTCGTACCTGTTCAACCTCTCTAAAATGCTACGGATTAGAGTACGTTTAGTTGATTCATTCAAAAGTCCATTGTGCATTTTCAACGCAACTTTCTTTTGAATCAGACTAATGACTACCCTATCCACCATTTGTGGACGGAATATTTCTACCACATCAAATACTAATGTAGGTTTTCCATTTTGATGCGCATGCAGTATTCCTATCGAAGGATTCAGCTTAGCCGCAAGTATGTTTTTCCAGACACGGGCATATAAGATAGCATATCCGTAATTGAGCATTGAGTTTAATAAGTCTGTGGCACCTTGATGCTCCCGACGTACAAAATCTATCCCATCATCGGCAAGCAGCATCCTGATATATCCCCAATAGGCCAAAGCCCCTTGTGCCTCCATAGCCATAATATCGGTTGCATACTTTTCATTGTCATGCACATAAGCCTTCACCTCTTCTATCTGCTTCTTTATTTTCAAAATAGTCTCCACATACTTCTCACCGAATTTCTCGTCAAGCACATCCTTGTGATACTTATGATAATACTTCACCAAATTGAGCTGATTCTTCATTTTCCCGACAATGATGGACGAAGCAAGTCGCACCTTTTTCTCCAAAGGAAGCACTGCCTGCTTGTTCCATAAAGTCTCATCCACAAATTGCGGACTGAGAATGGAAGCATACTGTACACCTTTGGGGCTGAAAAAATCAATAGGAATTTTGTGGGACATGCAATACATGATGGCATTGCTGGATAGGCTGACGTCTTTCCCCATAATGGTGATATGCCGCAATGCCGCTGATGGCTTGTTGATGACTTTGCCTTGCTGTCTCACGACAACTCCCTTATAAGTAGCCCCGACATAGCATCCGGGAGTGCTGACTACGAGTTCTGCACCTTCGTTTTCCAACTTCTGATACTGCTTCTTTTTCCGGTTTACAAGTTTGACATTATCCACAGGAGAAGCATTTGCCTTTTTCTTCTTGCGGTCGGAATAGACAATGTAGGTGCTGCAAAGTTGTTGTATCAATTGTTTCTTCTTGCTGTTGCAGTTGCTGCTGAAAAAGTCCAATGACTGCAAGCTTTCAGCCAATTCTTTGGCCGATGAGATGTTAGGATGGTTTTTCTTAATCAGTGTATTAAGTCTGCCTATTAATTCATTATCAAGATCTTTCAGCGCATTTTCGGGCAACAAGCGGGCATAATAATTCTTGATGCCACGCAATGTTTCCAGACTTTTGGCGGATAACGATGCCTTGGTAAACCCGATGGATTGTATCCTCTCTATCAGTTCTTTCTTTTTTTTGTCTGTAACAGAAATAAATTTATCAGAGACAACGACCCCTAAGAACTCGATTCCCTCGTGCGCATTCCGCACAACCGGGGTGTTCAGCTGCAAGAAGAAGTTTTCTTGAAGGTGTTCCTTGATTTTAATGACACACTCTTGTACTTCGTTCTCCGTAGGGGCAGCAATGATAAAATCATCCGCATACCTTATATATACAGGAATCTTCGTACCGACATATTGGTCAAACGGATGCAAATAAAAATTGGCAAGCAGAGGAGAAAGCACAGCCCCCTGAGGGACACCTTTCATTGCTTCGTTCCACTTTAGCTGTGGAGTTACATTGCCGGTTTTCAGACATAACTGTATCAGTTTGAATGTTTTTTCATCTTGCAGCCAATTGCTGAGCCTGCTGAAAAGTCTCTCATGATGAATGTTGTCAAAGAAATCATCAATATCAAGCTTTGCGATATAACTGTTTTTCAGACGTTTCAGGTCGTGGACTACTCGTCGTATGGCTCGCTCCGCTCCCCTTCCCGTCCGATATCCATAGCTGGTATTTAGAAACATTTTCTCCATAGCCGGTTCAATGGCAGTCTTTATGGCCTGTTGCACTATTTTGTCCTTGATGCACAGCAGCCCCAACTTCCGTTTTTCTGTATCGTTCTTGGCAATCTCTACTTTCAGGTAGGGTTCCGGATTCCAATTCCCTGCCAACAATTCGTGCCGCAGCGTGTTCAGGTTGTCTATCAGGTTCTTTTCGAATGCAGCAACCGTATATCCGTCAATGCCACCTGCCGATTTTTTGGCACGCACCACCCTCCACGCATTTTGTAATGCGTGAAAGGTGGTGAGGGATTGGAAATAGGTCTTCATGGCTATTCTGCTTCTTCTATTGGATAAAGTTGATGAATTAATTTACAACTATTATCATCATCCTTGAATCTTCCGTAACCCACATTCGTTTTAGCACCCACTCC
>NZ_JAICZW010000199.1 GCF_029057325.1 Bacteroides sp.
TGACCGCGACAGGATTCAAACCTGTAACCGGCTGATCCGTAGTCAGCTACTCTATTCAGTTGAGCTACGCGGCCTTTTTGTTTAACGGGTGCAAAAGTACGCACATTTTTCGAATTAGCAAATAATATGCGACTTTTTTTTGAAAAAAAATTATTCGATAAAGCGATAATTAAACAGCTGCCAGCCGATAGTCAGTCCCACATTCCACTCCTTTTTCGGTGAGCTATAATGATTTACGTATGCAGATACCGCTCCAAAAGGCAAGTGACAGACAACAGATATTTCTCCCATATATTCGAAGTGGGAAAACGCTTTTCCATAATAAGCCTTGTTCAAAGCATTTCTTTTTATCGGAAAAATTGGCATAAACCCATAAAATTCCGTACGAAAATGAAACATGTCATTCAGCACGTACATAGGTTTTATACCTGCACCTATGAATTGATTGGCACGAAAGGCCTTGTTATACATCAGCTTGCTGTGTGGAGTCGGCGTAAATTCCTCTGCCTGCATCACGGTCGCCGTATAGTTTTCGGAGAAGTTTTTCGATGAATACAGAGCTTCCGTCATCCATCCCAATATGAATTTAGGCCCAATGTTGTGATATGCCTCCTTCATATAAGAGATTTGCAACCACGACTGACGTTCTTTTGCCGGATTGTATTCCTGCGAGTTCCCCGGGCTGAACCTTTCTTTTCCCGTAAAAATCTGAGCCACCAACTTCTCCAGATAGCCCCTTGTCGCATATTGCCTTCTATTCAAGGTGCTTCCATAAAAGCCGATAGAGCCGCCAAATAGCTTATACATACTCTTATCGGAACGGTCTTTATCAAAATCTATCACATTGGATTGAAAATAGTTATCCTCTAATTTCCCATATCCAAGACTAAATTCAGCGCGTTTGTTCGCCAAAAAAGGTAAGGCAACCATTAGCTTCACAAAACGTTCGTCCTTGGAATTGAACGACGGCTTGTCGTTTCTTGAAAACAACTTATCCTTTTTGTAGTAATCAAAAGTACTGATTGACGCTATGAATCGAACGGAGATAGGAATATGTGTAGGGAAGTCAATCTTTGCCATCAACTGGGCATTGTTATAGATTTTGCCCAGCTGACCATCGAATGCAATCTCCTTGGGATAATAATTCAGGTTCTGATATCCCATCCCAAAATAAATCTGGTTTGAACTGGTGGTAGATACGCTGCCCCCCAACCGCACAGAGAAGTTATCCTCCATCTTCACCTTCAGATGCAGGTCGTACAGGCCTGTTTCCGCATTATAAACCGCATGAGGAATGATTTCCGAAATCATATTATCCGCCAACAAACGGAAATATCCCCGTTTCAAATCCTCGTATGTAAACATCTGGTATTCTTCGTCATGAAACTCTTTCTTGATATATGCCTGCTGGCTGACATTGGCACCTTCGACGTGTATGTCCCGAAAGCGCAATTGGGGTTGGTTACTCTTGAAAACCATCCGGCGCAAACGCACATTGTCCACATCGGTCCTGCGCTGAATGCGGCTTTTAATAGAGTCCATCATCATAAGTGTCCGGTTGTAACCGATGTCGTGCAACTCTTGCAGGCGGTCGAAATCCAGTAAATTCACATCATCATACTTGAAAGTCATGACGATGCCCAATGAATCCGGAATTGTATAATCCGTTTTCTGCATAATCATATTCTCCAACTGGCTCATCAAATCGTTTTCTTTCGGTTTCCCAGGATTGGCAGCCACCACACTGCCTATAATGACATCGGGATGGAAATCCTCCCGCATCACATCAGTGGGGAAATTGTTATAAATGCCACCGTCATAGGCAAGAGTGCCGTTTATTTCTATCGGCTTAAACACAAACGGGAAACTCATGGAAGCACGCACCGCATCCCCCAAATCACCCTTGTCCAATACCAGCGGCTTCTTATTGTACACATCGGACGCAATGCAGCGGAAGGGGACGAACAGATTGTTGAAGTTACCGCCACACGCAGCCGTGGCCTGCGCGAATAATTCCACAAACACCAGGTTCATCTGTATCGGATTTACCATACTGGCAGGAAGTATCTGCGGCTTTGCACGCAATGAGTCCTTAAGTGCAAAACGGATATTGATAAAATCGGGAGAAAGACGGTTTTTCTTGAAATAGTATTCATACTTAGGCTCCACTTTGCCTGAATACCAGCGCTTGAAATCAGGCGAGCGCAACAATTCCTCCATTTCGTCCGGCGAGTAGCCCATGGCATACATCGAACCGATAATGGCTCCCATGGATGTTCCGGTAATGTAATCGATGGGTATATTATTCTCTTCCAAAGCCCGGATAATGCCGATATGGGTCATACCTTTTGCCCCGCCACCACTCAATACCAATCCCACCTTTTGAGCCTGCAAAGCAAAGGTGCATAGAAGCAACGGCAAAAACAATAAAAACTTTTTCATCATATAATTCCGGATAAAACCAATATTCATTGCCCCAAATATAGGCAATAGTTTCCAAAAACGTCCTATTCAACGAAAAAAAATCTGTTTACGAAGCACGGCTTTTTCATTTTAAGCTCCGCATTCATTCTACATGAAAGAACCGCCAACTTCCAAATATTTCCTTATAAAAAAAAGAGGGTATCGCGATTTCTGCAAACCACAATACCCTCATATTTTATGAATACAAACTTAAAGAAGCGCTTATTTAATCAAGTCGATGCTTCTCTTGACAAAGTTGTTCAAAGCTTCACCTTTCAGCATACCATTCTGCAACAATGCCAAATCTATCAATTGGCGAACCACTTTGTTTTTAGCAGCATAAGTGGCGAACACTTCCTCTTTCTTGGTTTTCAGTTCATTCCATTTCTTATCCAATTCATTGACAGCATCCTTGTCGGCAGTCGGTATCTCTTCATCTTTCTTGCCTTCTTGTGCCTTTTTCAGGTCATTGCGTTGGTTGTTGACTTCATCCATCTCTTTCCGAATCGGCTCCACGACCGCAGCACACTCTTTGTCTTCATCCGCCAGCACTTCTTTCACCAAAGCATGATCTGAATTTAATATCAGATTGAACATATCCGGCATCTCACCGTAGAAGCTCATACCAGCCTGTATATTGGCCATTTCCTTCATACGACGCATATACTCGCTTTGAGTTATCATCACCGGAGAAGCGCTTTCGCCCAATGCCTGAGTCGTAATGTTAAACTCGATTTTCTCCATCTTAGGCAACTGACTCTTGAAGATAGTGGAAAGTGCCTCCTGTTTGTCCGTCTCTAAAGCCTCGTTTTTCTTGTCTTCCTTAACGATCAGATTGTCAACAACATCGCTATCAACACGGGTAAAGCGCGCTTTTTCAAGTTTCTGCTCCAGCATGCTCACAACAGCAATATCCAGCTGTCCGTCCATCAGCAATACATTGTACCCCTTATTTTTGGCCGATTCAATGTAGCTGTATTGCTCGTCTTTGTTGTTGGCATACAGATAAATCAGGTTACCATCCTTGTCTGTCTGGTTATCCTTAATCAGTGTCTTATACTCTTCAAACGTATAGCACTTGTCATCGGTATCAGTGAAAAGGGAGAAATCCTTGGCTCTGTCGTAGAAATCCTCTTGAGTGAGCATTCCATAATTGATGAAGATTTTCAAGTCGTTCCACTTCTCTTCAAACTGCTTGCGGTCGTTCTTGAAGATAGACTGCAAGCGGTCGGACACTTTCTTGGTGATGTAAGTGGATATCTTTTTCACGTTGGCATCGCTTTGCAGGTACGAACGTGACACATTCAACGGGATATCCGGTGAATCGAGTACACCGTGCAGCAACGTCAAGAAGTCGGGAACAATGCCTTCTACGGAATCTGTCACATATACCTGGTTGCAATAAAGCTGAATTTTGTTCTTGTTCAGTTCGATATTGCTCTTCACCTTGGGGAAATACAGGATACCGGTCAGATGGAACGGATAATCTACGTTCAAGTGAATCCAGAACAAGGGCTCATCGGACATCGGATAGAGGTCGCGATAGAAACTCTTATATTCCTCGTCTTTCAGTTCACTGGGTTTCCGCGTCCACAGCGGATTGGAGTCGTTGATTACGTTATCTTCGGCTGTTTCAACCTGCTTGCCGTCTTTCCACTCTTTTTTCTTTCCGAATGCAACCGGGATAGGGAGGAAGCTGCAATACTTCTTCAACAGAGAAGAGATTCTGGCCTCTTCCAGAAATTCCTTGCAATCGTCATCCACATAAAGGATGATATCCGTACCGCGTTCTGTCTTGTCGATGTCTTCAATCGTAAATTCAGGACTTCCATCACAGGTCCATTTCACGGCCTGAGCGCCTTCACGATAGGATTTGGTGACGATTTCAACTTTCTTGGCCACCATAAACGCCGAATAAAAGCCCAACCCGAAGTGGCCGATAATGGCGTTGGCATCGTTCTTGTACTTCTCCAGAAAGTCATTGGCACCGGAGAAGGCAATCTGGTTGATGTACTTGTCTATCTCTTCCGCTGTCAAACCGATACCGCGGTCGGACACCATAATGGTGTCTTTACCCAATGACACACGAACGGTCAAATCGCCCAGCTCGCCCTTGAATTCGCCGATGGAGGAGAGTGTTTTCAACTTCTGCGTGGCATCGACTGCGTTAGAAACCAACTCACGAAGAAAAATCTCATGGTCGCTGTACAAAAACTTCTTGATGACGGGGAAAATGTTTTCGGTAGTTACCCCAATATTTCCTTTTTGCATACTACAATTTATATTTTAAGTTTATATTTTCATCTCACGGCAGTTGTAAAACAAAAAAAATGCCAGCCCGACCGGACTGACATTTTGTCTGTATGCTGATTTAAAACGGCTCAATCCTTTCGGATGCTCAGTCCGTCCTTTTCTTTATCGGCAGATACATGAATCCTATCTCCCGGTTGCACTTCCGCCGAGACTATCAGCTCCGACAGCCCATCTTCCAGATAATTCTGAATAGCACGCTTCAACGGACGAGCGCCAAACTGCACATCATATCCCTTGGAAGCTAAGAACTTCTTTGCTTCGTCATCCACAACCATTTGATAGCCAATCGCTTCAATCCTGTCACACAAGCCTTTCAACTCGATATCCACAATACGGACAATGGCATCCAACGACAACTGGTCGAATGTGATAACTTCATCCAGGCGGTTCAGAAACTCGGGAGCGAATGTCTTGTTCAAAGCTTTTTGTATCACGCTGTTGGAGTGTTCTTTGTCCTCCATACGGTTCTGTGCCGTGAAGCCGACTCCTCGTCCAAACTCCTTCAGCTGTCGTGTACCGATGTTGGATGTCATGATGATGACCGTATTTTTGAAGTCGATGGTTCTGCCATAATTGTCAGTCAGACGACCTTCGTCCAATACTTGCAGCAGGATGTTGAACACATCGGGATGCGCTTTTTCAATCTCATCCAGCAAGACAATGGAGTAGGGCTTCCGGCGCACTTTTTCGGTCAGTTGTCCGCCTTCTTCGTAACCGACATACCCTGGTGCCGAACCGACCATGCGTGAAACGTTGTACTTCTCCATATATTCGCTCATATCGACCCGTATCAAGGCATCTGCCGATCCGAACATATATTGCGCCAACTGTTTCGCCAAGTAAGTCTTTCCCACACCGGTAGGCCCAAGGAACAGGAACGTCCCGATCGGACGATTCGGGTCTTTCAGGCCGACACGACTGCGCAGAATAGCCTTAGTCAACTTCTCAATAGCCACATCTTGAGCTATCACCTTAGATTGCAGCTCTTCCTTCATACCCGCCAACTTGAGACCTTCCGCTTGCGCCATACGCTGTACGGGCACACCAGACATCATCGAGACAACGCGGGCAATCTCTTCTTCTCCCACAACCTGCCGGTCGTTTTTCAGGCGGGATTCCCATTCGGCCTTCATCTCATCCAAACGGGCGGAAAGTTCCTTCTCGCGGTCACGGAAGCTTGCCGCCAATTCGTAATTCTGCGATTTCACCGCTTCGGCCTTCTGGTTGTGCGCCTCCGCAATCAGCTTTTCCTGCTCTTCCACCTCTTTCGGCACACTGACATTCGTCAGATGCACGCGCGAGCCGGCTTCATCCAAAGCGTCGATCGCCTTGTCCGGAAAGTTACGGTCCGTCAGGTAGCGCCCTGACAACTTGACACACGCTTCCAGCGCTTCGTCCGTATAGGTCACGTTATGGTGGTCTTCATATTTATCTTTGATATTCCTCAATATCCGAAGCGTGTCTTCCGCAGAAGTGGGTTCTACAACCACTTTTTGGAAACGACGTTCCAAAGCGCCATCTTTTTCGATGCTTTTTCTGTACTCGTCAAGGGTAGTGGCTCCGATGCACTGTATCTCGCCACGTGCCAAAGCCGGTTTCAGCATATTGGCGGCATCCATCGAACCGGCGGCAGCACCGGCTCCCACAATCGTATGGATTTCATCGATAAACAGAATAACGTTCGGATTCTTCTGCAACTCATTGATTATGGAGCGAAGACGCTCTTCGAACTGTCCACGATATTTGGTTCCCGCCACCACCAAAGCCATATCAAGCATCACGACCCGCTTGTCGAACAGCATGCGCGATACCTTCTTCTGAGTGATACGCAGCGCCAATCCTTCCACAATGGCCGATTTTCCCACACCCGGCTCACCGATAAGTATCGGATTGTTCTTTTTGCGGCGGCTCAGAATCTGAGCCAAGCGCTCTATCTCACACTCGCGTCCTACTACCGGGTCCAGTTTGCCTTCTTCGGCGGCCCGTGTCATGTCTATGCCGAAATTATCCAATACCGGCGTATCGTTAGATGTCTTTCTTGAAGCCGTCCGGGCAGAAGAGGACGAACCGCCTCCCTGCGGAGCATGCGGCATGTTCATTCCTTCGTCTTCCTCCTCGTCATCGTCTGTAAAGCCCATTCCCGCATTCGGGCTACTTGGTTTCATTGTAAGTTGCTCAAACACAACCTGATACTCCACTTGATTTTCTTCCAGAACAGTAGCAGCCAGGTTGTCGCCATCTTTCAGGATGGCAAGCAGCAAGTGCTCCGTATCAACCGTCGCACTTTTCAGCAGACGTGCTTCGAGCATACATATTTTTAATATCCTTGCAGCCACAGAGGACAAAGGCACATCTTCATCGGGTAGGAGAGTGTCATCCTCCGTCTCCCTCAGAAGGTCCTCCAGACGGCTTTTCACCTGTTTCAGGTCAATATCAAGTTTCAGCAGAATCTCAATAGCTTTTCCTCCGCCATCACGCAACATACCCAGCAGAAGGTGTTCCGGACCGATACATACATTTCTCAACCGGTTGGCTTCTTCTTTACTATAAGTGATGACGTCAGAAACTCTTTGTGAAAATTGATTGTTCATATTCTATAAGTCTTCTCTATTTAAAAGGGGTTATCCGCAACAAAGATACGCTTTTCTTCATTCTGCGCATCCATATTTAACTGATTTAATAATGTACAAATCCCGTGCCAAAGAAAAAAGCGATTGGCACATATCTTACTGATGGCGCATCCTTTCCATTTAAAGTTTGCGTTTATTTCCACATAATGTAAAATATTTTTTATTCTATTCCCGCAGCAGAAATATATTGGCGAAAAAAATGCCTTTTCTTTTTTCTAACCCCGATTCTCCTATCTGCTTCCTGTCCGACCCCTATCAGGGCCTATTCGGCTTCGGACGTTCTTCGGACAAACTCCACTCCCTAGGACCGAAGAATGTCCGAAGAACGTCCGAAGAAACTACGAAGAAACTATGGAGGAGAAAAGGGCCGGACAAGACGCGGACCAAAAGAACAAATGAGGACGGGATTTTCAGAAAGGAGATTTTTTATGTAAAGATTTTAAAAAAACGGTTCCTTTCAATGGAAGCCGTACTCCAATCATATAAAACGTCATCCGCATCATCGGCGACAGAGAAACAAGTGCCCGTTAACCCAATTTAGGAAAGTACGCAAAAGTTTTATGAGCGAAAGTTTTTGTATGTCGTAAAAAAGCCGTACTTTAGCGTGGTTTTTCTTAAACCAAAGAATGTATAATTAATAATCTTTTTAAATGCTTGAACAAGACAGAATTATAAAGATTAACATCGAGGAGGTAATGAAGTCATCGTACATTGACTACTCCATGTCGGTCATTGTCTCACGTGCCCTTCCGGATGTTAGAGATGGTTTTAAGCCCGTTCACCGAAGAATTCTTTTCGGAATGATGGGATTAGGAAATACTTCGGATAAACCTTATAAAAAATCAGCCAGAGTCGTAGGTGAAGTGTTAGGTAAATATCACCCGCACGGCGACTCATCCGTTTATGGAGCCCTCGTGCGAATGGCTCAGCCTTGGGCGATGCGCTATATGCTGGTGGACGGACAAGGCAACTACGGTTCTGTGGACGGTGACAGCGCGGCCGCCATGCGTTACACCGAATGTCGCCTGCGGAAAATCGGTGAGGACATGATGACCGATATCGAAAAGGAAACCGTGGACATGCAGAACAACTTTGACGACTCCTTGCAGGAACCCACCGTTATGCCGACCCGCATCCCGAACCTTTTGGTGAACGGGGCATCCGGTATTGCAGTAGGTATGGCAACCAATATGCCGACCCACAACCTGTCTGAAGTTATCGATGCCTGCGTGGCATATATTGAGAACAATGACATCGACATTGAAGAGCTGATGACATACGTCAAAGCTCCCGACTTCCCGACCGGCGGTTATATTTATGGTATGAGTGGCGTGCGCGAAGCCTATCTGACAGGTCGCGGACGTGTCGTAATGCGTGCCAAAGCCGAAATCGAAAGCGGCTCCACACACGATAAAATTGTTGTGACCGAGATCCCATACGGTGTCAACAAGGCCGAATTAATCAAAAACATTGCAGACTTAGCGAACGAGAAAAAAATTGAGGGCATTGCCAATGCCAACGATGAGTCCGACCGCGAAGGTATGCGTATCGTTATCGATGTGAAGCGTGATGCCAACGCCAGTGTTGTACTGAACAAGCTCTATAAAATGACCATGCTGCAAACTTCGTTTGGCGTGAACAACGTTGCGCTGGTACATGGCCGTCCCCGTCTGTTGAACCTGCGGGATTTGATTAAGTATTTCGTAGAGCATAGGCACGATGTGGTTATACGCCGTACACAATACGATTTGCGCAAAGCCAAAGAGCGTGCACATATTCTGGAAGGCTTGATTATCGCATCCGATAATATTGACGAAGTAATCAAGATTATCCGTGCGGCCCAAACACCGAACAATGCCATAACCGGATTGATGGAACGGTTCCAGCTGAGCGAGATTCAGTCACGTGCCATCGTGGAGATGCGTTTGCGCCAACTCACCGGACTGATGCAAGACCAGCTTCATGCCGAATACAAGGAAATCCAAAAACAAATTGCTTACTTGGAAGAAATCCTTGTCAACGACGAGCTTTGCCGCAAGGTAATCAAAGATGAGCTGATTGAAATCAAAGAGAAATATGGAGACGAACGCCGTTCCGAAATCGTTTACTCATCGGAAGAGTTCAATCCGGAAGACTTCTATGCCGATGATGAAATGATTATCACCATCTCACACATGGGATATATCAAACGTACACCGCTGAGCGAGTTCCGTGCGCAAAATCGCGGTGGGGTAGGCTCCAAGGGAACCGAAACACGTGACGAGGATTTTGTAGAGCACATCTATCCTGCAACGATGCACAATACGATGATGTTCTTCACACAGAAAGGAAAATGCTATTGGTTGAAGGTATATGAAATACCGGAAGGGACGAAAAACTCTAAAGGACGTGCCATCCAGAACTTACTGAACATCGACTCCGACGATGCGGTGAACGCTTATCTGCGCGTGAAAAGTTTGAGCGACCAAGAGTTCATCAACAATCATTATGTATTGTTCTGCACCAAGAACGGCGTTATCAAGAAAACGTTGCTCGAACAATACTCACGTCCCCGCCAGAATGGTGTCAATGCAATCACCATTCGCGAAGACGACCAGGTCATTGAAGTACGTATGACGAATGGTGATAACGAAATCATCATTGCCAACCGCAACGGACGTGCCATCCGCTTCCATGAAAGTGCCGTACGTGTCATGGGACGTACAGCCACCGGTGTGCGAGGCATGACATTGGACGAAGACGGTCAGGACACAGTGGTAGGTATGATATGCGTTAAAGACGCTGATACAGAAACGATTATGGTAGTATCAGAACAAGGATATGGAAAACGTTCTGATATAGAAGACTATCGTAAGACCAATCGAGGAGGTAAGGGTGTGAAGACCATCAATATCACCGACAAGACGGGCAAATTGGTGGCAATCAAGTCCGTTACAGACGAAAATGACCTGATGATCATCAATAAATCCGGCATTACCATCCGTCTGAAAGTTGCCGATGTACGCATCATGGGACGTGCCACACAAGGTGTACGCTTAATCAACCTTGAAAAGCGTAACGACGAGATTGGCTCTGTATGTAAGGTCACTTCGGAAAACGAGGAAGAAGAACTGATGGAAGAAGGAAACGAAAACAACGCCCTTGAAATCCCTCAGAACGATGTAAATAACGAAAATGAAAAATAGACATAGTATTAATTTAAATTTTCAACAATCATGAAAAGAGTATTATTTTCAATGGTTTTACTACTTGCCGCAGGCTTTATTTTTGCCCAGGAAAAGAATGTAAAAGAGGCTAAAAGCATCGCTAGTGGAGTAAATCCAGACTTTGCTAAAGCAGAGAAACTGATAAACCAGGCTTTAACCAATCCTGAAACCAAGGACAATGCCGAAACATGGGATGTAGCTGGTTTTATTCAAAGAAGAAGAAGTGAAAAAGAGATGGAAAGCGCTTACCTGAGAAAGCCATACGACACTATTCAGGTGTATAACAGTGCGGTAAGCATGTGCAAATACTACTTCAAATGTGATGAATTGGCACAAGTTCCCAACGAAAAAGGCAAGATTAAAAACAAATACAGAAAGCCCAATGGTGCTGCAATGTTGGCAGAACGCGGTAATCTGATTAATGGTGGTATCTATTTCTTCAATATCGCCATGTCACAAGAAGGTGATGAAGCCAAGGCAAACAACCAAAAGGCATTGGACTTCTTCGGAACATACGTTGAAGTGGCTAAAAGCCCGATGTTTGAGAAAGAAAACCTGTTGCAGACAGATACTGTATTGCCTCAGATTGCTTACTACGCAAGTTTGGTTGCTGCCAAGATGGAAGATTATCCCAGCATCCTGAAGTATGCTCCGTATGCAAAAGAAGATAAAGAAGTAGGCAAATATGCCATGGAATTCATCTCTACTGCACTGAAAGCAGAAGGTGATACAGACAAATGGGTTGCTTCTTTGAAAGAAGGTATCCAGAAATATCCCGACCATGCATTCTTCTTCGGTAATTTGATTGATTATTATAGCAATAACAACAAGAGCGATGAAGCTATGCAATTCGCTGACG
Organism: Bacteroides sp.; assembly: GCF_029057325.1. Lineage (GTDB taxonomy): Bacteria > Bacteroidota > Bacteroidia > Bacteroidales > Bacteroidaceae > Bacteroides. Next base: position 11,472 of record NZ_JAICZW010000199.1, read on the forward strand.
AAATGCTGGCTAAAGACCCCAGCAACACGTTCTACTTGTATGTAAAAGGTTATCTGTATCACAATATGTACACCAACCTGAAAAACGAAAAGAAGGAGCAAGAAGCAGCAGAAGCACTCAACAAAGCCATAGAATATTATACCAAGACTACGGATGCAGATCCTAATTATGCAGAAGCATATTCCAACTTAGGATTGATTTACTGCCTGCAAGCACAAGACTTCTCAGAAAAGGCTACAACAGACGTTAATGATCCGAAATATAATGAAGACCAAAATACGCTGAAAGCTTTCTACGAAAAGGCTAGACCGAACTACGAAAAAGCAAGAGCGTTGAAACCGGATCAAAAAGACTTATGGTTGAACGGTTTGTACAGAGTGTATTATAACCTGAACATGGGTCCTGAATATGAAGAAATTGAAAAGATGATGAACTAAATTTTCGAGATTTCTCATAAATATAAAAAGCCTGATCAGTCAATAAGGATTTGTTCAGGCTTTTTATTATAATCACTTAAATGATTTGACAGTTTAAAATGAAACACATAATAGCTGATTGATAAAATAGCTATAAAATACATCTATTCTATTTTTACCAATATCGCTATTATGTTTAATATAAATCGCAAAATAAAAAACATCTACCCTGACAGACAAAAATAAATCCCCAATTCTCTTAATTGAAAATTGGAGATTTATATAGCTTATTTTCCTGAGCAAATTAGGCTCATTCTTCAGCCTTTACTGGCAATTTCATCTAAAATTTTTAAAGCCCGGTCTAGAACCGTAGTATCATCAATCATAACCAATCCACCGTCCGGTCCAGGTTCTAAATGAATTCCAACACTTTTTCCTTCTTTAAAGTTATGTCCACCGAAGAAATTTCTCACTGTATCAACATCCAATCCTAATTCATCAGCTATTCTATGCATACTGCCACTTGGCAATGAATCTTTAATCTTACGTAATTCATTAAATGTGATTGTCCTCATATTATTCAATTAATTTAATTGGTTAATTACTCTGTTTTTATTATCACGCTATAAACTTAAGGAAAAAAACAGATAAAACAAACTATTCCATCATCTTTCTTCGAAAAGAATGCAATCTTGAAGAAAATTGTATGTTTTCATCTTCATTCAACCTCTCATAGAAGAAAATGTATAAGAAAAACAGCCGGCAATGAAACAACATAGCTGCTTCATTTCGGCTGTTTCTTAAAAAGATTATATCTTTCTGCTTAGATATTTTCTATGGAAGAAGCGGGTAACCACCCTACTTTACCGTCTTCCAAACGGATTTCTTTCCATTCACGCATAGAGTCATCCTTTATCTTGACTTTACTTCCTTCATGAAGGATAAACAGGCTTACACCATTCTCACTGGGAGTGCTGCGTACCGTAACGCTGGGATTCAGCACAATAGCTTCATTGCGATTCGTCAGCGCGTTTTCTTGTTGCGCTGCAAATACATTACTCAGGACGACTAAAACAAGAAACAAAATCCCTGCAATAAAGCCGATTTTCTTCATCAAGACTTGCTTTGAAAAGAAAAATAGAGAACACGAAACAAGCAAAAGGATGAAAAATACGATTCCCCACTTTGCCCACGCATCCACACTAAGCATATTGATTAACGACTTGAACCACGATACAAAAAATATTTCAGGAACAGGAGTCACCTTATCAATGGTCTTGGAACGCGCAATTTCCAAATTGGCGCGAATATCCCCGTTACCCGGTTGCAACAATAGGGCCCGCTCATAGTTTAAGATAGCTTTTGCGATATCACCCGCTTTGTAATAACTGTTCCCCAAATTATAATAAACTTCTGCGGCCTCACCTTTCTTCAACAGGCTTTCATAGATTTGAATGGCAGCGGCATAATCGTTCCGCATATAAGCATTGTCAACTTCAGCCTTCGTCACATTGCTTTCTTGTTTTGCAGCCGAGAATTCCGCGTATGATGAACCGATAGATGCGGAATCAGCTTGCAATGTATCCGCATCGCTCTGTCCGTAAGCAACCAATGCCATTGTTGCACTAATAATCAAAAGAAATATCCTATTCATTACATGCCCTCCTATTAATGTTTTATCGAATTTTCCATTTTGCCGATAACCTCTAACGAAGCCGAATAAATCTTATCCATAGCCTGGTTGTCATCTCCCGGAGCAAAACGAGCATATTCACAATCATTCAATACATTGAGAAATTCCTTTATCAATACATCGTCAACCCCATACGTGCGAAGTTCCTCTTCAATGTTGTCTTTAGACAAGCGAGAAACCGGAATATTCAGTTTGTCGCTGATATATCCCCAAAGTGCCTTCAACACTTCATCATAAAATGTATCCTTTTTGTTTTCAGCCAATAGTTTACCCGCCAATTTCATACGTTTCACAGCAACTTTATTCGCTTTTTTGGTGCGCATTTTCGCAATATTATTATTAGCGGCTATCTGCTTGCGATACATTACAAAAAATACGATGAATGCGATGCCCGGTATCAAGTAAAACAAATAATACGTTACTGAACCGAAGAAGAAAGCCCCTTTTTGAGACAATGCCACTTCATTCTGTTTAATAAAGCGGATATCTTCATTCAAAATTTTCAAATCTTCCTTATTGGTGAAGTTTGCAATGGTTTGGCTTGCATTGCCATCTCCTTTTTCCACGTGCAGTTCATACTCTTCTGTAGTCAATGTCTTGTAAGAACGTGAACTGACATCGAAATAGCTGAACTTCACGGCAGGAATCTTATAAGTTCCAGCGTTGCGCGGTATGGCCAAGTATTCTATGACTCTACTACCTGAAAGACCGGCACTTGTCAAACGGAATTTGTTGTCCACTTTAGGGTCATATACTTCAAAATCTTCCGGGAATTTCATTTCCGGATTGGATAACAACTTCAGATTTCCGGTGCCAGATATGACAAGTTTCACTGTAACAGCATCATTCGTTTTGACATTGTTGCTGTTGATGGAAGAAGTAATGTTGAACTCTCCCACTCCACCCGTGAAATCCATCGGTTTGCCTGTCGGCAACGTTTTCACATCAATTGTCAATGAAGGAGTCAACAGGCTCTTCTTTACCTGCACAACATTACCGCCGCCATTGAAAAAGGCTTCAAAAGGATCTGAAACCTGAGTCGGCTTATCTATAACCGCATCGAAACGTGCCGCATCAATCGTCAATTTACCGGATTGTTGTGGGAACAATACAAATTGACGATAGATGGTGGTTTGATAGTTTCTGCCTTTATAATGTTCCAGTCCCCATCTACGGTCATTGGGAAGTTCCACTTCCTGAGAGTGGAACCCCTTGAAATCAGGTAATTTCACATTGTCAAACATACGCAAATCTACCAAGGTATATATCTTGTATGTCAGCAAAAACGCCTCTTGTTCATACACCGTCGTCTTATTGGCTGTAGCCGTAATAAACAAATCCGTATTCGATACGGATGTTCCAGAAGAAGCCCGACTTGTAGAACTGCCATTCTTGCCACTATTCCCCGCCGATGATTCAGCAGCTTGATCGGCAGGAAGCACCTTTACTTGTACGGAATTTGAAACCATCTGATTGCCATCGGCAGTAATGGTTGCCCCGGGAATCGTAAAATTTCCTTCCGCAGTTGCCATCAATATGTATGTAAATGTAATGCTTTGGGTTGAAGTGGTCTTCCCATTTATCATTTGCATACTGCTTTGTTGCGAGCGACTGGGTCCCATCAACACATCAAACCCTTTGATGGAAGGAGCCCGAAAGTCTCTTACTTGGTGTGTAGTTACTGTATAAGATAGTCTGAACTGGTCTCCCACCGCCACGGCATCGGGTGCAGACGCTGTGAACGAAATCTTGCCATCGGCAAAAACATCCACGCCGACCGCTATCAATACTATCCATAAGAAAACGATTTTTCTCATATATACTATTCTTAATTATATTGTTACCAATCTTTCTCCAAACGACTGCCCTGGATAACCTGCTGTTTTTTTACTTTATCCTGTATATCCTTCTCGTCTTGCATCACCGAATTCAAAAGCTGTTCAGCATTTTCCTTAGACATTTCATTATCTTTCTTTTCCGGTTGAGAAGGTTGATCCTGCTGTTGATCTTGTTTCTGTTGCTGATCCTGGTTCTGTCGTTGCTGTTCCTGCTCTTTTTGGTCTTGATTCTGCTGGTCTTGGTTCTGATCTTGATTCTGCTGCTGATCATTCAGCATTTTCTGTGCCAATGCGAGATTATAACGTGTCTCATCATCCTTGGGATTGTTGCGCAATGATTGCTTATAGGCTTCCACTGCTTTCGCATAGTCTTTCTGTGAGTGGAAAATGACTCCCATATTATGGTATATCTGTGCCAGATTCGATTTGTCTTTTTCTATCTTAGTAGCACCTACATATTGTTCCATTGCCTCTTGAAGTTTGTTCTGTTGGGCCAGTGTGTTTCCTAAATTGAACATAGAAATAGTCGATTTGGGATTTACATCCAAAGCCTTCCGATAATTCACCTCTGCATCCACATAAATGCTATCCTTGAAAAAACGGTTTCCTTTACGAATCAAATCACGTTCTGCCTTCTGTGCAGAAGCTGATACTGCCACCAACAGGAGCAAGGCTATTCCGATATATTTTTCCTGTAACATACGCATCATTTCTTGGTTGAAAACAAATGAATATTGCGGAACAGCGGATTCTTACGTTCCAATATCAGCATTTCAGCCAGCAACAACAACAAAATAATCCATGCTATTGCCTGAAATTGCTCATTGAATTCCGTATAGACCTGTGTTTCCACATCTGCCTTTTCCATTTTATTTAGTTCTTGATTGATTGCCTTTTGTGCGCCGTTTGTGTTATCCACACGTACATAGATGCCGTTTCCTGCTTGTGCAATCTCCTGACACATTTGTTCATTCAAGCGAGTAACAATCACATTGCCGTCACGGTCGCGACGATAATCATTTGTACCTTCCAATGGAATTGGAGCTCCTTCAGGCATACCCACTCCCAATACATTCACTTGAATGCCTTTTTCAGAAGCGGCCTTAGCCGCTTCTGTCGCACCACCCTCGTGGTTTTCACCATCGGTAATCACAATAACAGTACGTCCTACACCTTCCTGTGGCGTAAAACTACGAACCGACAAATTAATGGCAGCGCCAATAGCGGTACCTTGTTTGGATATCAAGGAAGGATCGATGGACTCCAAAAACATCTTGGCAGATATATAGTCACTGGTAATGGGCAACTGCGTAAAGGCATCACCCGCAAAGACAATCATACCAACCTTATCATTCTGCATCTTATCAACTAACTGCGCCACCAACCGCTTTGCCTTCTGCAAACGGCTCGGCTGTACATCTTGTGCTAACATTGAATTGGATATATCTAATGCAATCATTACTTCCACTCCTTGCCGCTTCACCGTTTCCAACTTGGAACCGAATTGCGGACGTGCCAGCAATATGGCAAACAATCCGATAGTTACAAATACTAACCAAAATTTCACGTCCGGTCGATATTTGGAAACATCCGGCATCAGTTGTGCCATCAGTTCAGGATCCCCAAACTTACGAATAGCTTTC
>NZ_JAICZW010000002.1 GCF_029057325.1 Bacteroides sp.
CATTTGTATCTTTTGTTCGTAGATGTTTATATGATACATCCAAAAACCAGCACCACAAAGACCAGCTGGGATATACACGCCTCTATGCCCCTTTCAGCGGTTTTATACAAAAACGGCTCTTTGAAGCGCATGAAACGGTGGGCGCAGGGATGCCGGTACTCTCCATGATTGGCGGCGGAGTACCTGAGGTGGAAATCAACCTTCCGGCAGCAGAATATATCCGACGCGAACAGTTCGCCAACTTTCATTGCACGTTCGACGTATATCCGGGAGAGGTTTATTCGCTGAAATTGATAAGCATCACTCCCAAAGCAAACGCCAACCAACTTTACGCCATGCGCATGCAGTTGGTTACCGACAAACAGCCTCTGCCCTCTCCGGGCATGAACACGATGGTCACCATCTACTGCAACAGCAACGAGGAGGGTATGCAACAACTCTCCGTACCGAGCGGTGCCATCCTGCAAAAAGAGGGAAAAGCACGGGTGTTTGTCTATCATCCGTCGGACAACAAGGTAAACAGCGTAGAAGTCGCTGTCATCCGCCCGCTGAGCAACGGCCACAGCCTCATTCAGTGCGACAAGCTGAAACCGGGCGCACTGATCGTGTCATCGGGTGTGCACCACATCGAAGAGGGCGAGACTGTGAAACCACTTCCCGCAGCTACCGCAACCAATGTCGGAGGACTTTTGTAAATTGAGAATTGAAAATTGAGAATTAAAAAATAAATCTGCGTCATCCGCGTCTGAAAAATTTACTCACTCCCTATTTTTTAATTCTCAATTTACAAACGCTTTCATTTTTTAATTTCTAATTTTTAATTTTCAATTTAAGAAGATGGATATAAGTAAATGGGCATTCCAAAACCGTAACTTGATATACTTTCTGATAGCCGTGCTGCTGTTGGGAGGTGCCCTTTCCAGTTACCAGATGAGCAAGTTGGAAGACCCCGAAATAAAAGTAAAACTTGCCATGGTAGTAACGGTCTATCCGGGAGCTTCGGCGCATCAGGTGGAACTGGAAGTAACGGATGTGCTGGAAAAAAGCATCCGAAGCATGGGACATATTGACAATGTAGAGAGCTACTCCTACAACGACCTTTCGCTGATTCAAGTGGAACTGACCACCACCACTCAGGACGAGGAGGTGGAACAATGTTGGGATATGCTGCGCCGCAAGGTGAACGATGCCCAAGCTTCGTTGCCCGAAGGTGCCAGCACCCCCATCATCAAAGATGACTTCGGAAACGTCTATGGCATGTTCTATGCCCTGACAGGCGACGGATTGAATGACCGGGAACTGTCCGACTATGCCGAACTCATCAAACGGGAGATCAGCGACATGGAAGGCGTGGACCGGGTGGAACTCTACGGCAAACGTTCGGAGTGCATCAACATCTCGCTGCTGCAAGACCGTATGGCAAACTTAGGCGTGAAGCCCGCCGAAGTGCTTGCCACCCTGAACGGACAGAACAAGACCACGTATAGTGGTTATTACGACAATGGCGACCAGCGCATCCGCGTAACCGTGAGCGATAAGTTCAAGACCGTGGAGGACATCGGCAACATGCTGATACAAGGGCACGATGACGACCAACTGCGCATGCGCGACATCGCCCGGATAGAAAAGGGTTACGAAGAGCCTACCCGCAACGAACTCTTCTTCGACAGCGAACGGGCGCAAGGCATCCTCATCGCCGCCGCCAGCGGTTCGGACATCGTAAAAGTGGGCGCCGAAGTGGAAAAGAAACTGGAACAACTCAAAGAAAACCGGCTTCCCGCAGGCGTGGAATGCCACAAAGTATTCTACCAACCCGAACGGGTAGGCGCCTCGCTAAGCACCTTCGTCATCAACCTGATAGAATCCGTAGCCATCGTTGTCATCATCCTGATGATTGCCATGGGATTCAAGAGCGGTTTCATTATCGGTGTCAGCCTGGTAATTACCGTATTCGGTTCGTTCCTCTTCCTCTACACGGCGGGAGGAACCATGCAACGCGTCTCTTTAGGTGCATTCGTCCTCGCCATGGGTATGCTGGTGGATAACGCCATTGTCATCATCGACGGCATACTGGTGGACCTGAAAGCGGGCAAGCCCCGCATGGAAGCGATGACCGCCATCGGACGGCAGACCGCCATGCCGCTGTTGGGAGCCACACTGATAGCCATCATCGCCTTCCTGCCCATCTTCATGTCGCCCGACACCGCCGGAGTCTATACACGCGACCTCTTCATTGTATTGGCAGTTTCGCTGATGCTAAGCTGGGTGCTGGCATTGGTTCACGTCCCGCTGATGGCAAACCGGAAGTTGCATCCTCAGGTGGATGTCAACTCCACTGGCAAACGTACATACAACGGACGTGTTTACGCCTGGTTGCGCACTGCCTTGCAGTTTGGCCTGACTCACCGTTGGGGCTTCGTACTGGTTATGGTCGCGCTGCTGGGACTCTCCGGCATCGGCTATGGCTATATGCGCCAGGGATTCTTCCCCGACATGGTCTATGACCAACTCTATATGGAATATAAATTGCCCGAAGGAAACAACACCACCCGCGTGGCACGTGACCTGAAGGAGATTGAAGCGTATCTGAAAACCCGCAAGGAAGTGACCCACATCACCACCTCCATAGGCGGCACGCCGGGACGCTACAACCTGGTACGCAGCATCGCCAACCCCTCCCTTGCCTACGGCGAATTGATTATAGACTTCACCTCTCCCGGCGAACTGGTGAAGAATATGGACGAGATACAAAACCACCTGACCCGGAACTATCCCGATGCATACGTCAAACTGAAGCGTTATAACCTGATGTTCAAGAAGTATCCCATCGAAGCGCAGTTCACGGGTCCCGATCCTGCCGTGTTGCACCGGTTGGCAGACAGTGCCCGCCACATCATGGAAACCACGCCGGAAGTATGCCTCATCACCACAGATTGGGAACCGCAGATTCCGATGCTCTCCATCGAATACGACCAGGCTGCGGCCCGTGCCTTGGGATTGAGCCGCAACGACGTCAGCATGTCCTTGCTCTCCGTCAACGGAGGCATTCCCATCGGTTCCTTCTACGAAGGCATTCATAAAGACAACATCTATCTGAAATGCCTCAATGAAGAAGGGAATCCGGTAGAAGACCTCTCCAATACACAGGTGTTCTCTACGTTGCCGTCATTGAACGGGATGTTGAGTGAGGAGATGATGATAAAGCTGAAAACCGGAACGCTCTCCAAAGAGGAACTGGTGGAAAGCTTGATGGGCAGTACCCCGCTGAGACAAATCAGCAAGAGCATCGATGTCCGTTGGGAAGACCCCGTAGTGCCGCGCTACAACGGTCAGCGCAGCCAGCGTGTACAATGCTCTCCGGTGCCGGGCGTTGAAACAGAAAAGGCACGTCAGGCAATTGCCCAAAAGATTGAACAAATAGAACTGCCCGATGGCTACAGCCTGCACTGGCAAGGCGAGAAGAGTGCCAGCGACCAGTCCATGAAGTATTTGTTCAAGAACTTCCCGCTTGCCATCATCCTCATGATAGCCATCCTGATTATGCTGTTCAAGGATTACCGCAAGCCTGCCATCATCTTCTGCTGCATCCCGATGGTGATTGTCGGCGTGGTAGCGGTGATGCTGCTCACCGGAAAGACGTTCAACTTCGTAGCGATTGTAGGCACATTGGGGCTGATAGGCATGCTCATCAAGAACGGCATCGTGCTGATGGACGAAATCACCCTGCAACTCAGTCAGGGAGTAGAGCCTATCACGGCGCTGATAGACAGCGCACAGAGCCGTCTTCGCCCCGTGACAATGGCAGCACTAACCACCATCCTCGGTATGATACCGTTGTTGCCCGATGCCATGTTCGGGTCGTTGGCTGCCTCTATCATGGGCGGATTGACCTTCGGCACACTGATAACGCTGCTGTTCATTCCGGTGCTGTATGCGTTGTTCTTTAAAATCAAAATGAAATAAAAAGAAGAAGTTATCGGGAGTTAGAAGCCAATACTCCCACAAACAAGACTATCGGCCTTTAACTCCCGATAACTTCCGAATAACTCCCGATAACTCCATAAAAAACAGATAAGTATGAAAAAGCAAACGATTCTATTCGCCTCCCTGATGCTGTCCGCCCTCTCCCTCTCTGCCCAAGAGACGCTGAGCATCGCACAATGCAGGGAAATGGCACTGAAATACAACAAAGAGATGGCAGCGGCAACCAAACAGACCGAAAGTGCCCGCTACACAGCAAAGAGCTATTGGGGAAACTTCTTTCCCAACTTCACCGCCGTCGGAACAGGACTCTACACTACCATGAACGGCAGCCTGAACATCCCCGGCGGCAACCTGCCCACCTTCACCTCCACGCCTGACGGGCAATTCGTGCCCAACGGCGGTTTCGCCTACTTCCCAGGCCTGAACCTGAAATACAAAGTGGGGACTGTCTATATGGGCGGCGTGCAGGTAGAACAGCCCCTCTACATGGGCGGAAAGATACGTGCCGCCTACCGAATGGCGACCTTGGGCAAGGAGATGGCGCAGATGAACGAAACACTGACCGCCACAGAAGTGATTCTGAAGACCGACCAAGCATACGCCCTGGTGGTAAAGGCGCAAGAGATGAAAGCAGTAGCGGAGAAATACAACGCCCTGCTTGCCGAACTGATGAAGAACGTAGAGAGTGCCCACCGACACGGACTGAAGCCGAAGAACGACGTACTGAAGGTGCAGGTAAAACTGAACGAAGGCGAACTGAACATACGCAAAGCGGAAAATGCCCTGCGCCTCGCCACAATGAACCTCTGCCACTACATCGGCAAACCGCTGGACACGGAACTGCGCCTATCGGAAGAACTGCCCGAAGTGGGACAGAGCCTCCCCATACAAACCTCAGACATCACCGCCCGGCCTGAGTATGACATCCTGAACAAACAGGTGGCAATCGCCCGCCAGCAGGTGAAGCTGAACCGCAGCGAATTGCTGCCGCAGGTAGGCATCCGAGGCTCCTACGACTACATGAACGGACTGAAGCTGAACGACCAGAAACTGTTTGACGAAGGCAGCTTCTCCGTCCTGCTGAACGTCAGCATCCCCCTCTTCCACTTCGGCGAGCGAAGCAACAAGGTGCGTGCCGCCAAAGCCAAACTGGAACAGACCCGGCTGGAGCAGCAGAACCTGAACGAGCAGATGACCCTGGAACTGACGCAAGCCGCCAACAACTTAGATGAAGCCCGCCTGGAAAACGAACTTGCCGAACGCTCGCTGCAACAAGCGGAAGAAAACATGCGCGTCAGCCGAAGCCAGTACGAAGTGGGCCTGGAAAGCCTCTCCGACCACTTGGAAGCCCAAGCTCTGTGGCAACAGGCGTATGAACAGAAAGTGGACGCCCACTTCCAACTCTACCTGAGCTACATTGCTTACCGGAAGGCGGCGGGGACGCTGTATGAAAAGTTGTAAAAACAGAAGCGGAACGACGGATTATTCAAAGCAATACATTATATTTGCGCAATGAAAAAAGAATTAGGTAAATGGCTATTACTTCTTGTCCGGGAAAATAAAAAGAAAGGAGAATAAAATGGGTGCTATTATTATTTCAATATTGGTTTCCGTTATCGCAATTGTCGGGTATGCTTATTTTACTTATCAAGACAGAAAAGAGCTACACAATGCAAAATGATATGGAATTCATCGTATTTTTATCAGTAGTAGGCATCATCGCTGCCTATGCAGGAATATGGGGAGTGATACAACTTCACAATAAAACAAAGATTGCACAACACTAAGCAATTGCAATCAACAAAAGTAGGGGGAAAATGAAAGTTTTCCTCCTACTTTCATTTCCCCCCCCTACTCTATTCAGTATTCATCATTTATACTCCGCCCACGACTTAATCGCCAAATCTTCCGGCGTCATCGTGCAGAAAGCATTGATGAAGGCGCTTGCCAGACGGGCATTCGTAATCAGCGGGATGTTGAGGTCGATGGCGGCACGACGTATCTTGTAGCCGTTATCCAGCTCGCCAGCGGTGAGATTCTTCGGAATGTTCACCACCATATCTATCTCCTTGCGATGGAGCATGTCGAGGGCTTGCGGCTGCTTCCCTTCCTCACTGGGCCAATAGACGCGCGTGTTCTCCACGCCATTCTCCGTCAGGAACTTGCTGGAACCGCCGGTGGCATACAGCTTATAGCCCTTCTGTCGGAGCATGCGGGCGGCAGACAGCATATCGACCTTCTGTTTCGGAGTACCGGTGGAGAGCAGGACACTCTTCTCCGGAATGCGGTAACCGACAGAAAGCATCGCCTTCAAGATGGCACAAGACGTATCGCTGCCGATGCAACCCACTTCGCCCGTACTGGCCATGTCCACTCCCAATACCGGGTCGGCCTTTTGCAGGCGGTTGAAGGAGAACTGACTCGCCTTGATGCCCACATAGTCCAGGTCGAAAAGGTTCTTGTCGGGCTTCTGCACAGGAATGCCGAGCATCACCTTTGTGGCAAGTTCGATGAGGTTTATCTTCAGCACCTTGCTGACGAAGGGGAACGAACGGCTGGCACGGAGGTTGCACTCGATGACCTTGATGTCGTTCTCTCGGGCAAGGTACTGGATATTGAACGGACCAGAAATATTCAGCTCACGGGCAATCTCACGACTGATGCGCTTGATGCGGCGAACAGTCTCCACATAGAGCTTCTGCGGCGGGAACTGGATGGTGGCGTCACCCGAATGCACGCCGGCAAACTCGATATGCTCACTGATGGCGTAGGCGATGATTTCACCATTCTGCGCTACAGCATCCATCTCTACTTCTTTGGCGTGCTCGATAAACTGACTCACAACTACCGGATGCTTCTGGCTGACATTTGCCGCCAACTGCAGAAAACGTTCCAGCTCCTCGCGGTTGGAGCAGACGTTCATCGCCGCACCGGAAAGCACATAGGAGGGACGCACCAACACCGGAAAACCGACCTTATCAACAAAGGCATTAATGTCCTCCATCGAAGTCAAGGCACTCCATTCGGGCTGATCCACGCCGATGCGGTCCAGCATGGCAGAGAACTTGTCGCGGTCTTCGGCATTGTCGATGCTACGGGCACTGGTACCAAGGATAGGAACCTGTTGAGCGTCGAGACGCATGGCGAGGTTATTGGGTATCTGACCACCGGTGGAGACGATGACACCGTGAGGATTCTCCAATTCAAGGATATCCATCACGCGCTCAAAAGTGAGCTCGTCGAAGTAGAGGCGGTCGCACATGTCATAATCCGTAGATACGGTTTCGGGATTGTAATTTATCATCACGCTGCGATAGCCCTCGCGACGGATAGTGTTGAGCGCCTGCACGCCGCACCAGTCGAACTCCACACTGGAGCCGATACGGTAGGCACCGGAACCAAGGACAACGATGCTCTTCTTGTCGCCCAGGTAATGCACATCGTGAGCAGTACCGTTATAGGTCAGGTAGAGATAGTTGGTCTGTGCGGGATATTCGGCGGCGAGAGTGTCTATCTGCTTCACTACGGGAAGCACTCCCACGTTTTTACGATGGGTACGCACATAAAGGCTGCCCTCTTCCATATCTCCCTCATAGCCGATGGCACGGGCAATCTGGAAATCGGAGAAGCCCTGTACTTTCGCCTTGCGCAACAACCCGGCAGGAAACTCGGCAATCTGCTTATGGCTCTTGCCCCATTGCTCCAGTTCTTTGCTGGTATTCATGATGTTCATCAGCTTCTCCAGAAACCATCGGTCTATCTTCGTCAGTTCGTGTATCTGGTCCACGGTATAGCCGGCACGGAAGGCTTTGGAAATGACAAAGATACGTTTGTCGGTAGGCTCGCACAAGGCACGATCAATATCGGTGATAACCAGTTCCTTGTTCTCCACGAAGCCGTGCATGCCCTGGCCTATCATACGCAAGCCTTTCTGTATCGCCTCTTCAAAGGTGCGGCCGATAGCCATCACCTCGCCCACAGACTTCATACTGGAGCCCAGCTCCTTGTCCACACCGTGGAACTTGCCGAGGTCCCAGCGGGGAATTTTACAGACCACGTAGTCAAGCGCGGGTTCAAAGAAGGCACTGGTAGTCTTGGTAACGGAATTCTTCAGGTCGAACAGCCCGTAGCCAAGTCCAAGCTTCGCCGCTACGAATGCCAACGGATAGCCTGTCGCCTTAGAGGCGAGTGCGGAGGAGCGGCTCAAGCGGGCATTCACCTCGATGACACGGTAGTCTTCCGACTGCGGGTCGTAGGCGTACTGCACATTACACTCGCCCACAATGCCCACGTGGCGGATGATGCGAATGGCGAGTTCGCGCAGCTTGTGATAGTCCTTGTTGCTCAATGTCTGCGAAGGGGCGATGACGATGGACTCGCCTGTGTGGATGCCCAGAGGGTCGAAGTTCTCCATGTTGCAGACAGTGATGCAGTTGTCGAAGCGGTCGCGTACCACTTCATACTCCACCTCTTTCCAGCCTTTCAACGACTTCTCCACCAGCACCTGCGGCGAGAAGGAAAAAGCCTTCTCTACCAATACGTTCAGTTCCTCTTCGTTGTCGCAGAAGCCGGAGCCAAGCCCGCCCAGCGCGTATGCGGCACGGACGATGACCGGATAGCCCACCTCCCGGGCGGCACGGCGGGCATCTTCGGCATTCTCCACCGCCTCGCTTCTGATGGTCTTCACGTCAATCTCGTTCAACTTCTGCACAAACAACTCACGGTCTTCCGTGTCGATAATCGCCTGCACGGGGGTGCCCAGCACGCGGACATCATACTTCTGAAAAATGCCGTCCTTGTAGAGCGACACGCCGCAGTTCAGCGCCGTCTGTCCGCCGAAGGCGAGCATGATGCCGTCGGGGCGCTCCTTCTCTATCACTTTTTCCACGAAATAGGGGGTGACAGGCAGAAAGTAAATCTGGTCGGCAACGCCCTCCGAAGTCTGCACGGTGGCGATGTTGGGGTTAATAAGCACGGTGTAGATACCCTCTTCCTTGAGTGCCTTGAGCGCCTGCGAACCGGAGTAGTCGAACTCTCCCGCCTCGCCTATCTTCAGGGCGCCGCTACCCAACAGCAGGACTTTCTTTATATTGTTTTCTTTCATCTGTTCTTCTGTTTTTTAGGGGACAAGTAATTTCAAAAATTCGTCGAAAAGGAACTCCGTATCTGTCGGCCCCGAGGCGGCTTCGGGATGGAACTGCGCCGAGAACCATGGATTCCGTTTGTGGCGGATGCCTTCGTTAGAGCCGTCGTTCATATTGACAAAGAGCGGTTCCCAGCCGGCAGAAAGCGTATCGCCGTCCACGGCATAGCCATGATTTTGCGAGGTGATGAAGCAGCGTTCCGTACCAACCATGCGCACGGGCTGGTTATGGCTGCGGTGACCGTACTTCAGTTTGTATATCCTGGCACCTCCCGCCTTGGCAAGCAACTGGTTCCCCATGCAAATGCCGAAAATGGGTAACTTCTCGTTCTCCATCGCCTTGCGGATATTCTGCACGGCGACATCGCAGGTATCGGGATCGCCGGGACCGTTGGAGAGAAAGAGGCCGTCGAACTCCAGTCCGTTGAAGTCGTAGTTCCAAGGTACGCGAATCACCTCTACGCCCCGACGCAACAAACAGCGGAGAATGTTGTGCTTCACGCCGCAATCCAGAAGAAGAACCCTCTTTTTCAATGGACAATTGAGAATTGACAATTGTGCGATGGCAGCGTTCAACTCCTCTTTAGGAGTGCTGACGGGGAAATGGCGGGCTTCTTCATTGGCATAGACGATAATGTCCTTACAGGAGACCCTGTCCACATAGTTCACCTCCCCATAATTGTCCGTTGCCAATTGTTCATTGTCAATTGAATCGTCAAAGGCGATACGCCCTGTCATCACGCCGTGCTCGCGCAGCACCTTGGTCAGTTCGCGGGTATCGATGCCCGTGATGCCGGGGATGTGTTCCCGCTTCAACCAGTCGCCCAAGCTCTCCACGGCATTCCAATGGCTGTAGTTTTCAGAGTAGTCACTCACGATGATGGCTTCGGCATGGATGTGTTCGCTCTCCATAAAGGTAGCGAGTCCGTTCTGCTCAAGGGTAAAGAGTGGCACGCCGTAATTGCCCGCCAACGGATAGGTGAGCACCATCAGCTGTCCCGCATACGAAGGGTCGGTCAGGCTTTCGGGATAACCTGTCATGGCGGTGTTGAAGACAACTTCGCCCGCCACGGGCTTCTCGTAGCCAAAGGAGCGGCCGTGGAAGACGGTGCCGTCAGAGAGGAGGAGCCTCACCAGTCTCTCCCCCGCCCTCTCCCCCGTAGGGAGGGAGGAAGAAGTTACTTTTACTTTGTTATATTCTTTATTCATATAGATATAATATGATTGTATTGTCACTTATTATCCTTACTCCTTATTATTGCCTCTTATTATCATCTTTTATTGTCATCCTAACCTTTATGTAAATGTGTCAAAACATGCTTCTCATTTTCTTTTAGGCACGGAATTACACGGTTTTATTCTTAATGAATCCGTAAAATCCATGCCTAAAATCTATCATTATGTCGGTTTCTTTTCATTTTGGCACACCTCCGCAAGGGAGAGAGGCTGAAGAGGAGTGCTTGTAGGCTAGAACTGATACACCTGTTCGATATAGTCGATGAACGCCTTGTTCAGCAACTTCACCCCACCCGGTGTGGGATAGTCGCCGCTGAAGTACCAGTCGCCCGGATGATGGGGACATGCTTCACGCAAGCCTTCGAGAGGCTGATAGACAATCCGGACTTTGGCTTTCGTCCCCTTCGGGGTAAGCAGTTCCACCATCTTGGCGGAAATTTCCTCGTCGGTGAAGGGAGCGTAAATGTCCTTCACATAGTTCACCATCTGCTCCTTAGGCAAAGCGGCCTGCTCTTTTGACTTGCGGTAGGCGGCGGCGATGACATCCCGCATCTCCCGCTCCTTCAGCAGTTCGATGGCTGCCTTGAAGGCGATGAACTCGCTCATCTTCGACATGTCGATGCCGTAATAATCGGGATAGCGCACCTGCGGCGAGGAGCTGACAATGACGATCTGCTTCGGGCTGAGGCGGTCGAGGATGCCGATGATGCTCTGCCGCAGGGTGGTTCCGCGTACAATGCTGTCATCTATGATGACCAGATTGTCAACTTCTGGCACAAGGCTTCCGTAAGTGATGTCATAGACGTGGGCGGCCAAATCATCGCGGCTGTTGCCTTCGGCGATGAATGTGCGCAGCTTGATATCCTTGATGGCAACCTTCTCGCTACGGATGCGGCGCGAGAGGATGCGCTCCAGCTCGTTGTGTCCGGGCGTGTGTCCCAACGCGGCAATCTGCCTCACCTTCTCTTCATTCAGGTATTCATCCAGTCCCTGCAACATTCCGTAGAAGGCCACCTCCGCCGTATTGGGAATAAAGGAAAAGACAGTGTGGTCAACATCGTTTCCGATGACTTTCAAGATGTTTGGCACCAGTTTCTTGCCTAACTGCTTGCGCTCCTTGTAGATATCCGCGTCACTTCCCCGGCTGAAGTAGATACGTTCGAACGAACAGGGTCGCACCTCGTGCGGTTTGTTGATTTGCACCGTGCGGAACTTGCCCGACTTGCTGATGAACAATGCCTGTCCGGGCTGCAACTCCTTGATGGACGCCGCGGGGACATTCAGTGCGGTCTGTATCACCGGGCGCTCGCTGGCAAGTACTGCAATCTCATCGTCCTGATACCAGAAGGCGGTACGGATGCCCCACGGGTCGCGTATGGCAAAGCTTTCTCCGCTTCCGGTCAGCCCGCACATCACGTATCCTCCGTCCCACTCCCTGCTCGATGTACGCAGCACATTGGCAAGGTCTATCTGTTCCTCTATATAATGGGTAATGTCCATGCCGGTCAGGCCTTCAGCCTCGGCCTGATTGAAGAGGCGCTCCACTTCCCGGTCGAGGCGGTGTCCCACCTGCTCCAGCATGATATAAGTATCGGCATACTTACGCGGATGTTGCCCGATGGCGGTGATGCGAGCAAAGATTTCATCCACATTCGTTAGGTTGAAGTTACCGCACAAGGCAAGGTTCTTGACCCGCCAGTTGTTTCTGCGAAGAAATGGATGCACATACGAGATTCCCGACTTTCCGGTGGTGGAGTAACGCAAATGCCCCATATAGACCTCGCTGGCAAAGGGCAACACACGTTTGGCATAATCGGCATCGTGCAACTGCTCTTTCGTCAATTCTTTGAAATGATTGTGTACCGTCCCGAATATCTCGGTAATGGCTCCCGAACCGATGGCGCGTTCACGAAACATATACTCCTCGCCGGGATTGGCTTCCAGTTTCACGCAGGCAAGTCCGGCGCCTTCCTGTCCACGGTTGTGTTGCTTCTCCATCAACAAATAGAGCTTGTTCAGTCCGTACATCCAAGTACCATACTTTTCTTCATAGTACTCCAACGGTTTCAGCAGGCGTATCATGGCAACGCCGCATTCATGTTTTAGTTGTTCCATACATTAAATGTGCTAATGTGCTAATTGGCAAATGTACCATCGGCAAATATGCTAATTGGCGGCGCAAAGATACACATTACAAATAACACAAAGTCAACTTTATCAGCATTTATT
>NZ_JAICZW010000020.1 GCF_029057325.1 Bacteroides sp.
CGGACAAACTCCACTCCCTAGGACCGAAGAATGTCCGAAGAACGTCCGAAGAAACACCGAAGAAACTACGGAGCAGACAAGGGGCGAACAAGACGCGGACCGGAAGGACAGAGAAAAACGTTTTTTGGGGGGGAGGGGATATTTCGTGTAAACATTTATGATTAGTATTCCTTCCGGAGGAATGACAGGAGTGAAAGGGGAGTTATCGGTTTATAAACCGGTTCGGGAGCCACGGCCGACACACCCGCCTCCTTGCAACGACCGATTGTATCTGCTCCCTACCCGCTCCCTACCTGCTCCCTACCTGCTCCTTGTATGTTCCGTCGCTATGGACAGGGAGAAAAGCAGGATGGGACAAGAAGCAGGTAAGGAGCGGGGATTGAAAATTCCACCTCCATCGGAAAACGTAAATAACGTGAGTTCGATATAAGCGATAGCACCCCGCCCGTTGGGCAGTAGGTGTATCAAAGCATGCATCTCACTTTCTTTTAGGCACGGATTACACGGATTTACACGGTTTTCTTCTTGATTAATCCGTAAAATCCGTGTAATCCGTGCCTAAATGATATCATGATGTCGGTTCCTTTTCGTTTTGACACACCTCCAGGAGACTCAGGTTATTAAAAAAAGTGCCGAAAACAGGGAAAGGGTTATAGAAGTTTTTTTCTATAGAAGAGTTTTTCTATAGAAAGTTTTTTCTATAACTAAGAAAACCGTATCTTTGCAACATGATTTTATCACCATCAAACAATTTACAAACATGTGCATATCAAATAAGATTGGGCCACCGGTAGAAGGCGAAGATTTCTTCGGCAGAGAAAAAGAGATCCGCCAAGCAAACAGATTGCTTGACACAAATCACTCATTATTGTTGTCGGCCCCACGCCGTATCGGAAAATCATCGTTGGCCAAACGATTGATCGAAGAGAAACAAAAAGACGGTTGGATTTGTGTTTATATCGACCTCGAAGAGACTACAACAGAAGAAGGTTTTCTTCGCTTATTGATTGAGACATTCAGAAACAGTGGCATTTGGAAACAACCTGCAGAAGGGATGCCTAAAAGGTTGGCATCGGTTCTTGATAAAATCGAAAAAATTTCGATAGGACCTGTTGACTTCAATATAGGCAAAAAAGAAGAGCAAGAGGATTTATACAAAAATCTGAAAGAGTGTATCAAACATGAGGAAGACACTTTTATTGTAATAGATGAATTGACTCTTTTTCTTGGCAACTTAAATAGAAGTGATAACGGAACGGATAAAATCGCCTTTATTCTCAATTGGCTTAGAAGCCTCAGGCAAGTAAATAACACCAAAGTAAGGTGGCTATTCTGCGGTTCAGTAGGTTTGAGAAATTTCACATCAGCACTGAATCTTGGCTATAGTATTAATGATTTGGCCGAACTCAGTTTGGATGAACTCACACGAGAAGAAGCTATTGGCTTGCTTACAGGATTGTGCCGTTCTGAAAGCATGACTATAAGCGAGGATCTTGTCTATTACACTTTGGATAAATTACATTGGAACATCCCTTATTTTATTCAGGTTATATTCTCAAAATTGGCAGAAGAGCATGACGGTGAAATAACACGAGAGAATATAGATGCGGCATATCACCAACTATGTTCTGAAAGCTACCTCAGCACTTGGTCAGAGCGTTTATCAGAGTATCGGGAATACGAAGTGCCGGCCCGCCAGATTCTAAAATCACTTTCTACCCAACCTGAAGGAATGGAGCGCAGCATGATACTTGATGTTCTTATGACCGGTAAAGAGGTATCAATGAAAGAAAACACAGATTATACTTTAAGCAAAGTATTGGAAATGCTAGAAAACGACGGATATATCCTAAAGAAAGGTTCTATCAGAGCGTTCCGTTCTCCTCTGCTTAAAGATTATTGGTACAACAAATTCGTACAGTGACAAAAACGATATTGATGCGAACAGAAATTCCAATACTACATGAAACATTATTATCCAAGCATCCAGAGGCTGATAATGTTCTTGCCATCAATGAAGATGTATATGCTTTATTGATGAATTCTCTTTTGAGAGAAGATATGACAAAGACAGCTCAACCGCATCTTATTGTCGGTGAGGCCGGGTGTGGAAAAACCTTTTTGATAAAAAGGCTATATGGCACAATTGAGAAAGATATGAATAAGACTTTACACCCAATCGTCATGGAAGGAAAATCATTGTACTCTACAGATGATATTTGGAATCAATGTGCCTCGCTCTTAGACATAGAATGCGGGAAAGAGTGTTTTAATAATCTTTTAGAATGGCAAGAACGCAACTTGAAACGCATTGTATTGCTTATCGACAACATCCAATACTACTTTAACCGCACGGATAATACGGAACAATATGGATTAAGAGGGAAACTAAACAGAGCCGGAGCACCCATGCTGATAGCATCTTCCGAAAAAGTACTGACAGCCTTTACCGAATACAACGCAGCCTTTTTTGATGGTTTTAAGATTACTTATTTTAAGCCTATCAGTATGTCCACTGCCGCTAATATAATCGATAAGCAATACGATGTCGCCCGTTTAGAGAAAATAATGTCGCATTTGCCAAAAACAATCCGCTCCATGTTTATAGCGATTGAGATTTTAGAAAAATCTAACGATACAGGAAAAGACCTCGCTTTTCTATCAGATTATTTCTATTCCCATTATCAAGAAAAATTTGACACTTCAACCATACAGGTCCAAAGGCTATTGTCCGCATTAGCCCAAGCTGATGCCGGGCTCAACCTGGCCGAAATACGAGAAAGGACCAAACAGGAAAATAGCAGAATTTCTCCTTACTTGAAATTGATGACCGACCAAAAAACAATCAAAAAGGAAGCGAAAACCGCCAGAGGAGGCATCTATTCCATCATGGATCCTCTCTTCAAATTGTGGTTACAACATAATATCATATAGTCAGACAGAATGGAAGGGCGAAAAAAGTCCCGCCACAGCGGACAGCGATAAAATCAGGGCAACCGCAGACATAAAGACCTTCCTTTGGGAGCAGGTCTCCACTGCTTTAACGTGAGTTCGATATAAGCGATAGCACCCAGCCTGTTGGGCTGTAGGTGTATCAAAGCATGCATCTCACTTTCTTTTAGGCACGGATTGCACGGATTTACACGGTTTTCTTCTTGATTAATCCGTGTAATTCCGTGCCTAAAATCTATCATTATGTCGGTTCCTTTTCGTTCTGACACACCTCCAATTACCATGCGGCATGATAGCTTCCTTATATCGAACTCACGTTACTTTACGCGGTTGCCCTGATTTCATTTTGTTTGCAACAGTTCTTTTAACGAATAAACATAAACAATAGGGTTAACCTCCCGACTTAAACCATACAGCATACCATTTCCAAGGCTAAAACCATACAGTGATTTGGACAACAAGCAATGAGCTACCGGATTACCTTCCCAATCATAGACCAACAAATGCGGACAATTGTAAGCATCAGCATCGCTTTCTTTCACATTCTTTCCTGAATAGAGCGCATATACGAAGCGTTCATCGGAAGCGATATCGGCAGTTGATAAACCAATGAATGTCCGGTAGCCGTGTCTTTCTGCAACCTATCCAAATCCATCTCATATATCTTTCCACACCTATAATCTGCAAAACGGAAAGAAGTCGGATTGTCTGTACGGGCTACAACATATCGGGGCATCTCATCCGCACCCTGCCCTATGACATGGCGGACTGTAACAAGATTGGTCCGCAGATTCCAAAAATTCAACTCCCGACCGCCGGTCATACTATGAAAAATCAGGAAGCTGTCCTTATAGTGAATATAATGCGGATTTAAAAATCCATCTTCTCCAAATCTAAAGAATCAAGCCACCTGCAAACCAATTGTCCGCGGAAAATCCGAAAATATAGAATCATCTTTACCACCGCATGCGGAAAGAACAAAAAGAATAAATATACTTATAATCAGTATCATGTGAAATAGTCTATTAGAGTCAAGGGATTGTGTCCAAACAAGCTTTCTGTCTTTTTTTCTTTTTCGCCTTCTCTTTTAAGAGTAAAAAGAATCAAGCCGAATCTGAAATGCCATATATAAAAGAGCTTCTATTTCTTTTCTGTAAGATTAAACAATTCAAAAGTCATATCATCTTCCGAATCACCATAGAGCATCTGATAATCACGACTGATGTAAAGTCCGTCCTTATGAACAAAGAACACATAAGAATTGTAAACAGCTTCCGGGAACAACGTCTCTCCTATGATGTTGAAATCCTTATCCAGAATAATCACAGAGAATTTCTTCCTGCCATAAACAGCTTTTCCCCACCATTGGATATCGTCCTCCAGTTCCACTTTAGGATATGCAAAACGGTAGTAAACATCCCGATATGAATCGTATAACAAATCGCCATAACGCGCCAATTCAAGATTGAGTTTCGGACCTTTTTCCGTGGTTTCCTGTTCCATTGTCGGGCAATCGATATATTCACTTTTTACCTTCACTCTTTTGATATCGGAATGATCGGTTGATGCCACGATGATGTCTTCACTTGCATAAAAAGAGTAAACAAACTCTTTCCCGTTGTATATACGGCTGAAGCGGCTGTCGTTGGCTCCCAATTCTTCTTTCGTCAGGATGGCATAAGTCAACGGGAATCCTTCGCATGTTTTCCGGACCGTGTCTATCGCCACACTGAGGGGTGTCTCCGCTACCGGATGAAAATGGGGCACGTCAGGTTGCGTTATACACAACTTACCATCTATCATAACAGGAGGGATATATGGATGAGAAGACGGCGTATAGGACGGAAGCACTTTATATCCACTGCTTGTAGTGCCATAAGGTATCTTCTGAACAATCTTGCAAGCTGTATCAACCTTTATCAATCCTTCATAAGCATAAGAAGAGACATAGATATTATTCAAGTCTTTCACATAGAGTCCTGTAGGCTGGACCACTCCGTCAGGCCCTTCGGCTTTCAGATTCATTTTGAAAAGGAAACCACTTGTTTCAAAATCATAAAACAGAATCTGATTTGTACGATAATTCAGAAAAGAGAGATATTCCTTACCCTTGTCATCACGAAACGTGTAGAGATAGAAAGCGTTATATCGCACATCTGAATCCAATTCAAAGCGCTTAACCTTTCCCGTCGCTTCCAAACTATACAAATGCGAATTTGTGTTTTTCCTCTCATTGCCGCATGATAGGCAAAGACAAAGCAGTAAAGCAGCCAATGCCGCAGACAGAATTTTCTTTTCCATATTTTACACCTCTTTTTGGGGTTTGAATAGTCGGTAAAGTTAATGAAAAGCACCCATAAACATTCGATAATTTGTGAATATTAACTTGTTGGCGGAATTAAAGTAACTATTCAGCTATTTTACCTGATTGAAATTCAACAGCTTTGTAGGGCTGTACCTTGGTGCAGCCGCTTATTTGCATGCCATCGGCTGGCATTTCGGATGCAACGGGGTGCATCACTACATTGAAAAATGAATACGTTATGATACTTCACAACGGCATCCTACACAAGAGTATCGGCTCTAACTTCTTTAACTCCTACAAGTGAGGCCGGGCTGACTGCACAATAAAATCAGCCTATCGTTTCGGGAAATCCCCACTTTGTCGTATATTTGTTCCCCATAACAAATATCAAGGAAAACAATCAATAAAAACTATGAAACAGATAAGCATCACATTTTTGCTCTGCCTCTGCACATTGGCAGCACTTGCCCAAGGCGGAAAGGCTCTCGACCTGAAAGAAATCGTATCGGGCAAATTCACGCCCCAAGGCATCTACGGCGTCATCCCCATCCCGGGTGACGGCGAGCACTATTCGCAAATGAACGCCGAACGGACACAAATCATCAAGTACTCCTTCAAAACCGGAAAACAGGTAGAAGTATTGTTTGACGCCGCCACCGCACGCGAATGCACGTTCAAGAGATTCGACAGCTACAGTTTCTCGCCGGACGGCGGCAAACTGCTCATCGCCACGGAGACAACTCCCATCTATCGCCGTTCCTATACCGCCGTGCACTACCTCTACAGCCTGAAGCGCAATCTGGACGGTAAGATAAACAACGTTGTGGAAAAGCTTTCGGATGGCGGCCCGCAACAAGTACCCGTCTTCTCACCGGACGGAAACATGGTGGCTTTTGTGCGCAACAACAACATCTTCCTCGTGAAACTGCTCTACGGCAACAGCGAAAGCCAGGTGACGGAAGACGGAAAACGGAACGAAGTGCTGAACGGCATTCCCGACTGGGTGTATGAAGAGGAATTCTCTTTCAACCGTGCGCTGGAGTTCAGCGCCGACGGACAGATGCTGGCCTTCATCCGCTTCGACGAGAAGGACGTACCCTCCTACTCTTTCCCGCTCTTCGCCGGACAGGCTCCACACATCGCCGCCTTCGAAAAGTATCCGGGAGAATATACCTACAAATATCCGAAAACGGGAGAGGTGAATTCCAAAGTATCGGTACATACCTTCGACATCAAGTCCAAAGTGACGCGCAAGATAAACGTGCCACTCGACGCGGACGGCTACATTCCCCGCATCCGCTTCACTCAAGACCCGAACAAACTTGCCATCATGACCTTGAACCGCCATCAGAACCGCTTCGACCTCTACTTTGCCGACCCGCGCAGCACCGTGGCAAAGCTGATTCTGCGTGACGAAAGCGACACCTATATTCAGGAAAGCGTGTTTGACAACATCCTCTTCTATCCGGAAAATTTCAGCTTCGTCAGCGAGAAAAGCGGCTACAGCCACCTCTATTGGTATAGCATAGGCGGAAACTTGCTGAAACAGGTGACAGCCGGAAACTATGAAGTACAGCAGTTCTACGGTTACGCTCCTGAAGAGGGCAGCTTCTATTTCAGCAGCAACGAGGAAAGCCCGATGCGCAGCGCCATCTACAAGGTGGACCGCAAAGGACGGAAAATCAAATTGTCGTCACAAACAGGAACCAACAGCGCACAGTTCAGCACCAACATGAAGTACTACATGAACCGCTATACCAGCCTGGACACGCCGACCGTCATCACCCTGAACGACAACATGGGCAAAACATTGACCACCCTGGTGGACAACGCGGCACTGAAGCAGACCCTCAGCGGATATGCCATGCCTCAAAAAGAGTTCTTCACCTTCCAAACTTCCGAAGGAATCACCCTGAACGGCTGGATGATGAAACCGGCCGACTTCTCGGCAAACAAGAAATATCCGGCACTGATGTTCCAGTACAGCGGTCCCGGCTCACAGCAAGTAGTCGATAGATTCGGCGTAAGCTGGGAGACCTATATGGCTTCGCAAGGCTACATCGTGGTCTGTGTGGACGGACGGGGAACCGGAGGACGCGGCGCCGAATTCACCAAATGCACCTATCTGAACCTGGGTGTCAAGGAGGCGAAAGACCAAGTGGAGACCGCCCTCTATATAGGCAGCCAGCCGTATGTGGACAAGAGCCGCATCGGCATCTGGGGCTGGAGCTTCGGCGGCTACATGACCATCATGAGTATGAGCGAAGGAAGGCCGGTATTCAAGGCAGGAGCCGCTGTAGCCGCCGTCACCGACTGGAACTACTACGACACCGTTTATGGCGAACGCTTCATGCGCACTCCGAAGGAGAATGCCGAAGGCTATAAAGCCACCTCCTGCTTCACCCGCGCCGACAAGTTGCACGGCAATCTGCTGCTGATACACGGTATGACGGATGACAACGTACACTTCCAGAATTGTGCCGAATATGCCGAACACCTCGTACAGATCGGCAAGCAGTTCGACATGCAGGTATATACCAACCGCGACCACGGCATCTACGGAGGAAATACCCGTCTGCACTTATATACGAAACTGACAAACTTCTTTAAACAGAACCTTTAACAATTGATGATTGGATAGTTGAGAATTGATAGTTGATGGTTGAGAATTAGTCCTGCAATTATCAACTGTCAATTATCAACTATTATTTATCAACTATCAACTAACCTATGCGAGTAAGAAAACCTGAATGGCTCAAGATAAGCATCGGAGCCAACGAACGATATACCGAAACCAAACGAATCGTAGAATCGCACTGCCTCCACACCATTTGCAGCAGCGGACGCTGCCCCAATATGGGAGAATGCTGGGGAAAAGGCACTGCCACCTTTATGATCGGGGGCAATATATGCACCCGCAGCTGCAAATTCTGTAACACACAGACCGGCAGGCCACTGCCACTGGATAGGGACGAACCGACACACGTGGCAGAATCCATTGCATTGATGAAACTGTCGCATGCAGTCATCACCTCAGTTGACCGTGACGACCTTCCCGACTTGGGCGCATCCCACTGGGTACGGACCATTCAAGAGATAAAACGCCTCAATCCGGAAACAACCGTAGAAGTGCTGATACCCGACTTCCAAGGCAGGAAGGAACTCGTGGCCCAAGTCATAGAGGCACAGCCGGAAATCATTTCGCACAACATGGAGACCGTGCGCCGCATCAGTCCGTTGGTACGCAGCGCCGCCAAATATGAAACCAGCCTGGAGGTGTTGCGACAAATATCCCAAAGCAACACCACTACCAAATCCGGCATCATGGTGGGACTGGGCGAGACATCGGAAGAGGTGGAGGAACTGATGGACGACCTGCGCAAAGCGGATTGCCACATCCTGACCATCGGACAATATCTGCAACCCACGCACAAACATTATCCGGTAGCGGCCTACATCACCCCCGAACAATTTGCGCTTTACAAAGAAATGGGATTGCAGAAGGGATTCCGGCAAGTGGAAAGCGCCCCTTTGGTACGTTCTTCCTATCATGCGGAGAAGCAGATACACCTGATACAAAAAAAAGAGGCGAAATAGAAAACATTTCGCCTCTCCCGGTTGTTTAGGATGAAAACGGCAAAATTAAAATACGCATAATGATCCAACAGAAAGTACTATCATCCAAATTCAACATGTCACTGGGATTCGTTCCGGTCATACTATCCATTCTCTTAAGCGAACTTATAGCGCAAGACATAGCCATCTGCATAGGTGCAGGAACCGGTGTCCTGCTCAGCCTGCATTCCATGCGGAACAAGAAGACGTACATTCCGCCCATCCTGCTGTATTGCACCACCGGAATGCTTCTTCTGCTATCGGTCATGACACTGATTCTGAACAACTATCATCCCTACATGTCATTTCCATTCGTGCAGGAAATCTGCGTCCTCATCCCCCCGTTCATCCTATACCATCATCGGAACAGTTTTCTGAAACGGCAGACTTCACCCACACAATCATGCTGCAAACGAAGATTCGCCCAAGGAGCAGAGGCAACCATCGTCTCCGCCCGAGTCGTATTAATCATGAGCCTGCTACACCTCTTGATTATCTTATGTTCGATTCTGCTCAGCCATCCATTGGGAGATACCACCTGCTACATACTGTTCCATATAGCGCCGCCCCTTGTCTTCATCGCAAGCATTCTATTCAACCAGTTCGGCATCTCCTACTTTAACACCGTCATGAACCAAATGCAGTTTGTTCCGATTGTCAATATCAAAGGAGAAGTCATCGGGAAAGCCATCGCCTCGGAAACCGTGGGCCGGAAGAACGCCTACATCTATCCGGTGGTCAGGATTGCCGTTGTTTCGCACGGCATGCTGTTCCTTCGGCCCCGCTCCGGATACAATCCGAAAAAAAGAGAGAAAACAGACCTGCTGATAGAAGACTATTTAATCTATGGAGAGAACCTGCAAGAAGGCGTACAACGGATATTAAGACACACGCTCCCCACCGTAGCGCCAGAAGAGTTGTGCTTCAACTTCATGCATCATGTTAAAAACAAATCCACCAATCGATTGGTCTATCTCTTCACCCTCGACTTGAAAGATGACTCCCTCTTACAAAACTTTGCAAACGGGAAGTTGTGGACACTCCGACAGATAGAGCACAATTTGGGAAAAGGCTTTTTCAGCGACAGCCTGGAACTGGAATTTGAGCAACTGAAGACGATTATTTATACAAGAGAAAAATACAAGGAATCTTAGACAAGTCCGGCACAGCGCCCTGCCACTCTTTCACCGTTTTGGTCTTGATATATTCGCCTTCGCAAGTGATGTTGGCGGCAATGCACAATTTGGTCTGCGGCCGGCAATTGTGAAGGATGTCTTCTACCATCTTGTTGTTGCGATAGGGGGTCTCTATGAAGAGTTGGGTCTGATGCTCGTTGTAAACACGTTGCTCCAGCATTTTCAGCTTCTTGGCACGTTCCGCCGGCTCTATGGGAAGGTATCCATGGAATGCAAAGCTCTGCCCGTTGAAGCCGGATCCCATGACGGACAAGATGATGGAAGAGGGTCCCACCAGGGGAATCACCCGCAGCCCTTTCCGCTGGGCTATGGCCACCACATCCGCTCCCGGATCTGCCACAGCCGGACAACCCGCCTCGGAGATGACCCCCATCGAATCGCCCGCCAGCAACGGCTTCAAATAGCCGGAGATGGCTTCGGGCGATGTATGTTTGTTCAGTGGATAGAAAGTCAGCGCATTGATATCTATCTCCCGATTCACTTTCTTCAGGAATCGTCGCGCAGAGCGCACATCCTCCACGATAAAATGGCGGATTCCCTCTATTATTTCCTTATTATAAGAAGGCAACACCGTTTCAACCGGCGTATCGCCCAGCGTAACGGGCAAAAGATAAAGCGCTGATTCCATTATTAGCCGTAAATGATGTGTCCGTTTTCGTCTTTATACTCATCCAAACCTTTCTCGTATGTAGCCATGGCACGAAGACTCATACCCACGCTGGAGAAACCTCCGTCGTGATACAGGTTCTGCATGGTGACTTTGCGGGTGAGATCAGAGAACATGACGATGCAGTAGTCGGCGCACTCGTCTGCTGATGCGTTACCTAACGGAGACATGCGGTTGGCAAAGTCGAACAACTTGTCCATACCCTTCACGCCGGAACCGGCAGTAGTCATGGTAGGAGACTGGGAAATGGTATTGACACGTACATGGTGCTCGCGTCCGTAAATATATCCAAAGCTACGCGCTATGGACTCCAACAGCGCCTTGGCATCCGCCATGTCGTTGTAACCGTAGAACGTACGCTGTGCAGCCACGTAACTCAAAGCCAGGATAGAACCGTAATCGGCAATGGCATCCAGCTTCTTGGCGGCCTGTATCATCTTGTGGAAAGAGACAGCGGAGATGTCCAGCGTTTTTCCCAACATATCGTAATCCAGGTCATCGTAAGTGCGTTTCTTGCGCACATTGGGAGACATGCCGATGGAGTGTAACACGAAGTCCACCGGACCGCCCAGCACCTCCATGGAACGCTTGAACACGTTCTCCAAATCTTCTACACTGGTAGCATCGGCAGGGATAACCTCGCAGTTCAACTTCTCGGCCAGCGCGGACACTTCGCCCATGCGCACGGCAACCGGTGTATTCGACAGGGTGATGGTAGCACCCTCTTCTACTGCTTTTTCTGCTACTTTCCAGGCAATGGACTGCTCGTTCAGAGCACCGAAGATAATTCCTCTTTTTCCTTTCAACAAATTGTAACTCATACCTATTTTATATTTAAGAGTCCACAAGGATCTTTACCCTGCAGACCGATTTTTGAGGCGCAAAGATAGAAAGTTTTCACCTAAAATTCAAAAAACAAACGAAGAGCCTGCTTAATTTCTCTTCAATCACTCCAAATATCGGATGAGCTAAAAACCGGTGCCGTCTTACCTATAAATCGGACAAAAAGCAATATCTTTGCATCAAGCAACATCCCCTAAAAAAGAACGGAAATGAAAAAACTGGTAATATTCGATTTAGACGGAACCCTACTGAATACAATTGCCGATTTGGCACAATGCACCAACCACGCCTTGCAAGCATTAGGCTACCCCACTCACCCGGAAGAGGCTTACAACTTCATGGTGGGCAATGGCATCAACAAGCTCTTTGAACGCGCGCTCCCCGAAGGAGAAAAGACGGAAGAGAACGTCTTGCGTGTCCGCCGGGAGTTTATCCCCTACTACAACCAGCACAACGCCGACAAGAGCCGCCCCTACCCGGGCATACCCGAACTGCTGAACCAACTGCAGGAAGAAGGCATACAACTTGCCGTGGCCTCCAACAAGTATCAGGCCGCCACCGAAAAGCTGATTGCCCACTACTTCCCCAACATCCGATTCACCGCCGTATTCGGACAACGCGAAGGCATCAACGTGAAGCCCGACCCCACCATTGTGCAAGACATATTGGAAATAGCCGGAACAACCAAAGAGGACGTCTTGTATGTAGGCGACTCCGGAGTGGACATGCAGACAGCCGCCAACGCAAAAGTGACCGCCTGCGGAGTGACTTGGGGATTCCGCCCGCGCACCGAACTGGAAGTTTGTTATCCGGCCCACATCGTAAGCAGCGCAAGCGCGATTGCCGAAATAGCCATGACGGACTAAGTAAGCCACCACTCTCCACCACCCGCACAAACGATATAATAATTTTACAAATGGGATGCTTTATGGTAAAAGCATCCCATTTTTTTAGTACCAGCCCCACTCCGCATGAAACCAAGCAGTCCATTCCAACAGAAAAAGCGTTCTTTTTCAACATAAAGAAGGTACATTTTTCGCTTTCGTGTGCGAAAACGAGCATTTTTGTGCACGATAACAGCTATTTTATATAAAATCGCCCCAATTACCAATAATTATACTTTTCAAGTTTGATTAATTGGGAAAAGGTCTTAATTTTGACGCTGTTTTAATCATGCTATTGCAAAAACATTATCAATTAATAGAATAAATCAGAAGAGAATGGGACAAATTTTCAGTTACATCATCGCTTTAGGAGCGTCGGTAATGATGCCAATAATCTTTACAATCATTGGCATGTGTATTGGAATGAAATTTAGCAAAGCACTGAAATCAGGACTCTTTGTCGGAGTCGGTTTCGTAGGCTTGGGTGTTGTCACAGCGTTATTGACCACCAACTTTGACAGCCCCCTGAAGGCTATATCCGAAATCTATGAATTGCAGCTGAACGTATTCGACATGGGATGGCCCGCCGCAGCTGCCGTAGCATACAACACAGCCGTAGGCGCACTGATCATACCGATATGTTTAGGAATCAACCTTCTGATGCTTATCACGAAGACTACACGCACAGTCAATATCGACTTGTGGAACTACTGGCACTTTGCATTCATCGGAGCCGTAGCCTATTTCGTTACCGGCGAGAATCTGGCATGGGGCTACTTCGCAGCCATCATCTGCTATGTCATCACGCTGGTTTGCGCCGACCTCACCGCCGATAAGTTCCAGAAGTACTATAATCTGGACGGCATCTCCATTCCCCAACCTTTCTGCCAGAGCTTTATGCCCTTCGCCATCCTCATCAACAAGGCGTTAGACAAGATTCCCGGTTTCTCCAAATTGGATATTGACGCCGAAGGCATGAAGAAGAAATTCGGCGTGATTGGCGAACCACTGGTATTAGGTGTCATTGTAGGCATGCTGATTGGATGGGCGGCCCGGCTGGACATCAAGAAAATCCTCTTCTTAGGCATCACGATGGGAGCTGTCATGGAACTGATACCCCGCATCACCTCCCTATTCATCGAAGGACTGAAACCCATTTCCGAAAAGACCTCCGAACTGGTGAAATCCAAATTCAACGGCAAGAAAGTACACATCGGCATGAGTCCCGCCCTGGTCATCGGACATCCCGCCACGTTGGTAGCATCGGTAATCCTGATTCCGGTCATCCTGGCATTGGCGGTATTCCTTCCGGGCAACCAGTTCCTGCCGTTGGCATCCCTGGCCGGTATGTTCTACTTGTTCCCCATGGTATTGCCTTTCACCAAAGGCAACGTGCTGAAGACGTTGCTCATCGGCCTTGTCACCCTGATTATCGGCTTATACTTCGTAACAGACATGGCACCCGACTTTACATTGGCCGCCAACGAGGTATATGAAGCCACCAAAGACCCGACAGCACGCATTCCCGAAGGATTCAGCGGAGGTGCACTCGACTTTGCGTCCTCTTTCTTCGGATGGGCCATCTATAGAGGCATCAAACTTTCGTATGTGGGCGCCGCCTTGCTGACTTTAGTGGCTGCCGCACTGATGTTCATCAATCGCCGCGCCATCATCCGCAGCGAGAAGGCGGCTAAAGTTAGTTGACAAGTGGACAAGTGGACAAGTTGACGAGTGGATAGTTGACAGTTGACGAGTTGAGACGTTGAGAAGAATACAAGAAAACAATCAATACTTAAAGTTTATATCGAAAATGAAGAAATTAGCAATTGCCCTGATGTTGGGCGCCACCTTAACGGCCAATGCCCAAGTGAACTACAAAGTGCAGACAGCCTGCCATCCGCAGGACGTGAAACACTATGACACGGAACTGCTGCGCAGCCGTTTCATGATGGACAAAGTGATGGCAGCAGATGAAATCAACCTGACTTACACGCTCTACGACCGCCTGATTTACGGTGGTGCCATGCCGGTGAACAAGACACTGAAGCTGGAAATATTCCGTGAGCTGGGACCCGAAATCACTTACTTCCTTGAACGCCGCGAACTGGGTGTCATCAATACAGGCGGTGACGGAGTGGTTACCGTAGATGGCAAAGAGTACCCCATGAGATACAAAGAAGCGCTCTACGTAGGCTGCGGCAACAAGGAAGTCACCTTCAAGAGCAACGATGCCGCCAATCCTGCCAAGTTCTACATCAACTCGGCACCTGCCTACAAGCCTTTTGTAACACAATTGATTACAACCGACGCCAAGCTTCAAAAGGCAAATCCTAAGAAATATGCCTTGGGCATCTCCGACCACTATGGCAAGATGGAAGACAGCAACGACCGGGTTGTGAACCAGCTGATAGTAAAAGATGTGCTGGAAAGAGTGAAAGACGGCGGTACCAACCAATTGCAAATGGGCCTGACAGAACTGGCTCCCGGTTCTGTATGGAACACGATGCCCGCCCATACTCACACACGCCGTATGGAAGCTTACTACTACTTCAACCTGAAGCCGGGCAACGCCATCTGCCACCTGATGGGCGAACCGCAAGAAGAGCGTCTGGTATGGCTGCATAACGAACAGGCCATCACTTCTCCCGAATGGTCCATCCACGCCGCTGCCGGTACCAGCAACTATACCTTCATTTGGGGTATGGGCGGTGAGAACCTGAAGTACAGCGACAAGGACGAAATCAAATACATTGATATGAAATAACAATCGTCCCCAAAACATCTGATGAGGATGTGTCAAATCTATCTCTATTTTTGGCATATCCTCATTTTGTCATTTCACAAACCTTTTTTACCAATTATCGCACCGCAAGTAACCTGCAACCTTCTATAATTTGCAGCCAATTATAAATCTGTTATCATGAGTACATCACCAAACACACCGAATCAAATGAGCAGTTTCCGCTGGATAATCTGCGCCATGCTCTTTTTCGCAACTACCGTCAACTACCTCGACCGCCAAGTCCTGTCGCTGACTTGGAAAGATTTCATCGCACCGGAATTTCACTGGACAGACACACACTACGGCTACATCACAGCCATCTTCACCCTCGTCTATGCCATAGGCAACCTGTTTGCCGGACGCTTCATTGACTGGATGGGAACAAAAAAAGGATATTTATGGGCCATTGGCGTATGGTCTGTCGGCGCCTGCCTGCATGCCATCTGCGGCTATGCCACAGAAGTGACCCTCGGCATTGACACGACCGCCCACCTGATTGGCGCCACCGGAGCGCTGGCATCCACCATCGCCATCACCAGCGTTTACTATTTCATCGCCGCCCGCATCATCTTGGCTATCGGTGAAGCCGGAAACTTCCCCGCCGCCATCAAGGTAACCGCCGAATACTTTCCCAAGAAAGACCGCGCTTTCGCCACTTCCATCTTCAATGCCGGTTCCACCATCGGAGCGCTGATAGCTCCTTTGTGCATCCCTACCGTGGCACGCTATTTCCAACGCATGGGCGCAGGCAACGGGTGGGAAATGGCCTTCATCGTCATCGGCGGTCTGGGGTTCGTCTGGATGGGATTGTGGCAATTCATATACAAGAAGCCTCATGAGAATCCACACGTAAACGCCGCCGAACTGGCGTACATCGAACAAGATAAATTCCACGAAACGACAGCAACAGGAAGTCCCGCCCCGACAGCAACAGAGGAAAAGGGCCTCACCTTCCTGCAATGCTTCAAGTACCCGCAAACATGGGCCGTATTCTTCGGCAAGTTCATGACAGACGGCGTATGGTGGTTCTTCCTCTTTTGGGCACCCGCCTATGTGAAGGACGTTTACGGATTCTCCTCCGACAGTTCCACGGCGCAAATGCTTCTCTTCGTTCTCTATGCCATCACCATGTTGTCCATCTATGGCGGAAAACTGCCCACCATCATCATTAACAGAACCGGAAAAAATCCATACGCCGCACGCATGCAGGCCATGTTCATCTTCGCGCTGTTCCCGTTGTTGGCACTATTCGCACAACCATTGGGCAACTACTCTTACTGGTATCCCATCATCATCATCGGCATTACCGGAGCCGCCCACCAATCTTGGTCGGCAAACATCTATTCCGTGGTAGGCGACATGTTTCCCAAAAGTGCCATCGCCACCATTGTCGGCATCGGCGGCATGGCCGGCAGCATCAGCTCCTCCCTCATCAACATGAGCTCCGGCCTGCTGTTCGACTATGCCGAAAAGACCCAAATGGTGTTCTTCGGGTTCCAAGGCAAGCCCGCCGGCTACTTCATCATCTTCTGCATCTGTGCAGTCTCCTATCTGATAGGGTGGTGCATCATGAAGGCGCTGGTACCGAAATACAAACCGATTGTGCTAGATTGATGGAATGAAAAAACAGCCGGAATCATCCGCAAAGAAGCGATTCCGGCTGTGCTTGAAACTAAGAATCATACTTTCTTCGGTTTCAACTTCCACAACAAAGGAGTATCCTCTCAAAACAATGCTTTCTCAAACTTCCCGATATACGAAGAAGGGCAAAGAATTCTCCCGAACTCTTTGCCCTTTTGAGATATTGGATATTACCTTAAAAATGGAGTCTTTATCGACTCAGAACATTATTTTTCAGCATGTCCGCCTGCTTCAGTAGGCCAGTTTACATTCTGATACATATTACTATTTTCTATATCGCGGTCAGAAGAAGCGGTACGTATATCACTAATTCCTATCGGATACAAATAATAGGCCTCATGCCAGTTGTAACCATCACGCAATTCGTTGCTGCTTTCCAGGTTGCGGCTGTAAGGACGCAGGTATTTACCTTGTTCCTTGCCGGATACAACAGCATCCGATGTACCGTCCGCCTTGATATCTTTTTCGTCGTATAATGTATAAAGATTATCCCAGAAATTGACACCTTCGGGAATCCATTTTTTAGTTATCAGATTGTCGAACGAACGCCAACGGATCAAATCCGCGAAACGTTGTCCTTCACTGAAAAGTTCGTTCATACGTTCACGACGAA
>NZ_JAICZW010000200.1 GCF_029057325.1 Bacteroides sp.
ATGGTAACTTTACGTTATCTGTTCCGAAAGGGGCAATTCTCCAGGTATCTTTTATTGGCTATCAAACACAAGAAGTGGCAGCCGCTCCTTCGGTGATTGTTACGTTGAAGGATGATGCGGAATTGCTGAGTGAAGTGGTGGTTATTGGTTATGGCGTGGCTAAAAAGAACGACTTGACCGGTTCTGTGACGGCTATTAAGCCCGATGAAATGAACAAGGGATTGGTAACCAATGCACAAGATATGATGCAAGGCAAGATTGCCGGTGTCTCTGTGACAAGCGGTGGCGGTACTCCGGGTGGTGGCGCAACTATTCGTGTGCGTGGTGGTTCATCACTGAATGCCAGCAACGACCCGTTGGTGGTGATTGATGGTCTTGCCATGGATAACCAAGGCGTGAAAGGCCTTGCCAATCCGTTGTCAATGGTAAACCCTGCCGATATTGAAACATTCACCGTGTTGAAAGATGCTTCGGCTACGGCCATTTATGGTTCTCGTGGTTCTAACGGTGTCATTATCATTACTACCAAGAAAGGACGTAGTGGTTCCAAGCCGACAGTTACCTATAATGGTAATGTGTCTGTCAGCACAAAGAAGAAAACCATCGATGTGATGAGTGGACAGGAATTTGGTGAATTTGTAGAAAACGTTTATGGCGTAGGCAGCGATGCTTGGAACTTGATGGCAGGTGCTTCTAATGGTACGTTGACTAACGCCAAATTGTTGGACGATGGCACTTACCGTTACAACAATACGGATTGGCAGGATGAAATTTATCGCACGGCTCTTAGCCACGACCACAATATAACTGTTTCAGGAGGTTTGAAGAACATGCCTTACCGTATCTCTTTGGGTTACACCAATCAAGACGGTATCTTGAAGACTTCAAATTTTGAGCGTTACACGGCTTCTGTCAATGTATCTCCGAAGTTCTTCGATGACCATTTGACCATCAACCTGAATGCAAAGGGTATGATTGCCAACAACCGTTATGCCGATGGTGGCGCTATTGGTGCGGCTGTCTATATGATTCCTACTTTTTCTGTTTACAGCAAAGAAGATATTTATGCCAAATACTTTGGCGGTTATACCCAATGGTATGGTGAAGGTTCGGCTTTGAACGACCCCAATTGGCTTTATACTTCCAATCGTAATGCTACGTCAAACCCGGTGGCTCTGTTGAATCAGAAAGACGATACGGCAAACTCCAAGTCATTCATCGGTAACGCTGAATTTGATTATAAAGTACACGGTTTCGAGGATTTGCGTCTGCACATGAACGTCGGTGGTGACTTCTCTACCGGTAAGCAGACCACGATAATCTCTCCGATGTCCACTTCCAACAACTATTACGGCTGGGACGGTTGGGAGAAAATCTACAAGTACAACAAGATGTTCAATGCTTACGCTCAGTACTATAAGGACTTCAATAGTGCACATCACTTCGACGTCATGGCAGGTTACGAGTGGCAGCATTTCTATCATAGAGGTGAAAGAGACGGTTGGGGACTTTACCAAAGCACCAATACTGAGAACCCCGGTGAGAAGTATGCGCGTGATGCCAAGATTTGGAAGAGCGAGAATTACCTGGTTTCTTTTTTCGGTCGTGCCAACTATACATTGCTTGACCGCTATATGCTGACTGCTACGGTCCGTTATGATGGTTCTTCCCGTTTCAAAGACCATTGGGCATTATTCCCCTCTTTCGCTTTTGGATGGAGAGTGAAGGAAGAGGCTTTCTTGAAAGACGTGGATGTGCTTTCTGATTTGAAACTCCGTTTGGGTTACGGTCAGACCGGTCAGCAGGAAGGTATCGGTGATTATAACTATTTCGCTTCTTACAATGTAAGTGAAGGTGTAGGTAGCAACTATCCTATTATTATTGGAGAAGACGGAAAGATGTATCGTCCGAATGCTTATAATGCGGATCTGACTTGGGAAACCACTACTACTTACAATGCTGGTATTGATTTCGGTTTCTTGAATGGAAAAATCAGCGGTAGCGTAGATTACTACTATCGCAAGACTACCGACTTGCTGAACACGGTATATGTATCTGCTGGTTCAAACTTCCGTAATCAGGTACAATCCAATATCGGTTCTTTGAAGAATACGGGTGTTGAGGTTTCTTTGACTTACCGTCCTATCCAAACCAAGGATTTGAGCTGGGAAATTACAGCCAACGCTACTTACAATGACAACGAAATCACTGAATTGATTGGTGACGAAAGCTATTTCGTTCCCACAGGCGGTATCTCTGCCGGTACAGGCGGTAACTGCCAGGCTCATGCGGTGGGACATCCGGCAAGTTCCTTCTATGTATTCCAGCAGGTATATGACAAGGCGGGCCAACCCATTGAAGGTGTTTACGTGGACCGTAACGGTGACGGCATCATCAATCAGGATGACAAGTACTTTTACAAGAGCCCGGCCGCTCCCTGGACAGCAGGTCTTTCTTCAAAACTTATCTGGAAGAATTGGGACTTCGGCTTCTCCTTGCGCGCTAACTTCAACAACTACGTTTACAATGACCTGGAAGCCGGTTCAAGCAACGTCAACAAGGGTTATCTTTACCGTTTGGGCTTCTTGAGCAACGTTCCTTCCATGTCCGTTGCCAAGGGATGGCAGACCAACGACAATGTATTGTCCGATTACTTTGTACAGAACGCTACATTCTTGAAGTGTGACAACATCACATTGGGTTATAGCTTCGACAAGCTGTTCGGTACTAAATTGGGTGGCCGTATCTACGGTGCTGTGACCAATGTGTTCACCATCACGAACTACAAGGGCATCGATCCGGAAGTGTTCGGTGGTATTGACAACAACTTGTATCCGCGTCCGTTCACGGCACAGCTGGGATTAACTCTTAATTTCTAACCATTAAAATACTAAGTGTATGAACTTTAAATATATCAAACATATAGCTCCTGCGACACTTTTGTGTATGTCGTTAGGGTTGGGTTCCTGCGTCAACGATTTGGACGTTACGCCGATTGACCCCAGTACTGTGATGACTCCGGATTTCAATGCTTTGTTTACCAAATGTTATGCCAATATGGCGGTTGCTGGTAACGGTGGTGCTAATGGCGATTGTGATATCGACGGTTTGGATGGTGGTACTACTGGTTTCGTTCGTCAGATGTTCAATGCCAACGAATTGCCGACCGATGAAGCGATGTGTTGCTGGGGCGACGAAGGTATTCCTGCATTCAACTACAACCAGTGGGGCGCCAGCCACCCGATGTTGAAGGGCTATTATTACCGTCTTTACTTCGGGGTGACCGTATGTAATTTCTATTTGGAACAAGCTGCCGAACACGATGCAGCGATGACCGCAGAGATTCGTTTTCTTCGTGCCCTTTATTACTATTACTTGATGGATTGCTTCGGAAACATTCCTTTCCTGACAACGGTTTCTCCGACGGCTGCCGAGCAGGCAAACCGTCAGCAGGTTTATGATTTCATCGAAAGCGAACTGATAGGTGAGAATGGTTGTATCGCTTCCATGAAAGCGCCCAAAAGCAATACTTACGGTCGTGCCGACCAGGCTGCCGGTTGGATGTTGCTGACTCGTCTTTATCTGAATGCCGAGATTTACACCGGTACCGCACAATGGGAGAAGGCGGCGGAATACGCCAAGAAGGTGATGCAATCTGGCTACACGTTGCACAAGACCGGTGAAGGTCGTTGGAGCGCTTACCAGATGCTGTTTATGGGTAATAATGGTGAGAACGGTGCACAGAACGAAGCTGTCCTCGCATTGCTGCAAGATGGCGCGGATGTTACAAGCTGGGGTACCACTCTTTTCCTGATGGCTTCTACTTTCAATGCCCAGATGACTTTTTTGGATGGCGCCACTAATGGTACGACCGAGACTTGGGGTGGTAACCGTTGCCGTCCCGACCTGATAAACAAGTTCTTCCCCAACGGAGGAATTCCTGAAGATGCGGATACATGGGCTATTTTGGCTGCGGCGAAAGATGACCGTGCGCTCTTCTGGGGCAAGGGACATACTTTGGATATCGATGATGTGGCTACGTTTGAGAGCGGTTTCGGTTGCACGAAGTTCACGAACTTCTATTCTAACGGCAGTGCCGCCCACAATTCACAATTCCCCGATGCAGACTTTTTCCTGATGCGTGCCGCAGAAGCATGGTTGAGCTATGCCGAGGCAACCGCCCGTATGAACGGCGACAGGACCACTGCGGAAGGTGCGGCCGCCATCAATGAAATCCGTAGCCGTGCCAACGCTTCCACAAAGAATTCTTATTCGCTGAATGAAATTCTGGATGAGTGGTCCCGCGAGTTCTATTTCGAAGGTCGCCGTCGTATTGACTTGATTCGTTTCGGCAAGTTCGGTGGTAACTCTGACTACAAATGGCAGTGGAAAGGCGGTATAAAGGAAGGTACAAACTTCAGCGCGAACCTGAATGTCTTTGCTATTCCTGATACAGACTTGAACGCCAATCCGAACTTGGTGCAGAACCCCGGTTATTAATAAACATGTTTCATTTGTAAATTACGGAATAATATGAAAAAAATATCATTATTATCTTTCTTGCTTGCCGGAATGCTTACTTTTTCGGCTTGCGATTCAGACCGTGACTCCAATCCGACATTGCTTACACCCAAGAAGTTTACGCTGAATACTCCGGTGGTAGAAGCAGGCCTTATCGACTTGAGCCGTACGGAGAGTATTCCTTTGAGTTGGTCTCAGCCTCAATATACTGAAGATAATGCTCCGGTTGTCGCTACCTATTCTGTACAAATCTCTCCGAACGGTACGTTTACTACGGAATTTGATGCTGCTGCGGATGACAATAGTGGCGCGGATTTCGTGACATTGGACGAAACGACCACTGATTGCCAGACCGTTGTGGCCGGTGCTAACATTGCCAAGGCTTTGCAACAACTCTGCGATTGGGAAGAGGGCGTAACGCTTGATAAACTGGCCATGAGCCTTCGTCTGAAATCGGCGGTGCTCGATGCAGGCATGAATGAATATGGAGTGGTTTACTCCAATGCCGTAAGTCTGAATGTGCTTCCTTATTATGTGGAGCTGAAAGACGCTGACCCGCTCTGGTGGCACCTTATCGGTGGTGATATCTCAGACGGTTCTTGGGGAAGTGAAGTTCCGGTTTCTATTTTCCCGATGCAGCCTCAGAAGGACTATGACTTTGACAAGAAGACCGGTGAAGGTGAATTGACGTGGACCGGTTACCTGGCAGGTAACGGCTTCAAGCTGAAGAGAACGCTCGACGGTTGGGATGACCAGTGGGGCGCAGGCGATGCCGGATACGTTGAGAACGACGGCGGTTCTGCCAACATTACCATGAATCCGGGTTACTATACCGTGACGCTGAACACTGCCAGTCACACATTGTCAGTTGAGGCTTATACGGAAACGCTGCCTTACAATGGCCAGGTTTACGTCACCGGTTCGTTCAACGGCTGGTCTGCTGAAAATCCGATGACTGCCGTACATACCGTGGCTGGTGAAAACAACCACGACTGGTATGCTACCCTTACGTTGGAAGCCGGCGCGGAAGTCAAGTTCTATGACGGTGACTCCTGGTCGTTCAACATTGGCGGTGCGCTGAACAAGCTCTCTGATGGTGCATACGGTTATGGTACGCAAGGCGGAGACAACATCGTGATTGAGGAAGCGGGAACTTATCTGGTTATCTTCAACGACATCACCGGTTACTATCGTTTCATCTTACAGTAATAAATCTAAAAACAAGGAATAATTATGATTAAGAAAATATTATTCGGATTTGCTCTGTTGGCTTCCGTCACAGCTTGTACGGATGACTATACAGACTGGGCAGATCCGCAGCAAAATGCACAAGAAGAACTTTTGTCGTTTGGCAATGGCAGCGTTGCAGCCGTAGGAGTGATAGATTTTGCGGAAATCGCAGAGGGACAGGAAATGGTACAGGTTTGTATCATTACTGCCCCGACAGCTTCTGATTCTAAATATGCGCCGGAGTATGTGCTGACCATTGGTGGCAGAGATTTCGCCATCAATGCAGCCGGTCAGGTATCGGTGGCAGAACTTCAGGAGTACGTGAACAATACGTTCGGTCGTCGTCCCGCAGAGCGTGAGATGGATGCTACCATCAGCATGTGGCTCAACAACGGTGTTACAAGCGT
Source organism: Bacteroides sp. (assembly GCF_029057325.1). Classification (GTDB taxonomy): domain Bacteria; phylum Bacteroidota; class Bacteroidia; order Bacteroidales; family Bacteroidaceae; genus Bacteroides. The sequence goes on from NZ_JAICZW010000200.1 coordinate 6,159, forward strand.
GAAGCAGGCTTCCGCCAATTTCAAGATTACGGCAAAGCCCGAGGCTCCGCAGATTTCAGAGAAGTACTATTTGATTGGTGGTGTAGAAGGAGCAAGCTGGGACGTGCAGGATACAAGTATGCCGTTCAGTCATAGTGGACAGGATGTTTACGATGACCCCGTATTCACTATCACATTCCCTGTGGAGGATGGCGAATATTGGTTTGCCTTTACTGACGATATTGCCATTGCTGACAACGATGCGACAGGTGAATGGCAGAAAGTTTTCGGTTGCGCGGAAGGCAACGGAAACAACGGAATGGAAGGTAAAGTGGCACGTCGCGAGGAAATTGGCAATGACGGTTCCTTCAAGATTGCGGTGGACGGTGATGCCAAGTTTATCCGCTTCACGCTGAATATGATGGACTACAGCTATAAGTTCGAGAAGCTGAACTTCGGACCGTATGTCTATGAAATCGGCAACGATAGCAGTTGGGGAGTCTCTAACCCGCTTTATAGTGCTGATGGAAACGGCGCATATCAGGGCTATTACTACCTGGACGGTGAATTCAAGTTTAAACCGAGCGCGGATAATTGGGATGGTGACTACGAATGCAGCGGCGAAGGCAAGCTGACGCAAGACGGTAGCGATAACTGCCCTGCTCCGGAAGAAGCCGGTTTCTATCAAATCAACGTGGATTTGGCGGCAATGACTTACAACCTTGTAAAAGTAGATAACATCTCCATGATCGGTGACTTCAACAATTGGGGCGATGATGTCGATCTGACTTACAATGTGGAAGAAGCTTGCTGGGAAGTGACTGCTGAAATCGCTTCGGATGGTGGCTTGAAGTTCCGTATGAACCACGACTGGGCGACCAGCTGGGGAGGCAACGGCAGCGGTGACAACTTCGATAATCTTACCGCTAACAATGGCGCCAACTTGAATGTTGCGGCCGGAACTTACCAGTTCAAACTCTATCTCAGCTACGAAGGAAACAATAGACTGGAAATCGTGAAGAAATAAATTCTGAACTCAAATAGAGGAGAGGGTATGCCAGAGATTCGGTGTATCCTCTTTCTTTTTATCCTGTCAACCGGATTTATTGGCTTATGTCGGTTGTATTATAATTATTGTATGGCAGACGATTTTGCAAGAAATTTGCTATCATACCAATAAGAAATATATATATGCTTGAAAATCAATGGCAAATGTACGAAGAATGCAAGTAAATAGCAAAAAGTCGTCCTTAAAAGTGTAGTGATTCTACAAAAAGTCGTCCTTAAAAGTGTGATATCTCACAGAAAGTCGTCCTTGAAAGTGTAAAGTTGTACAGGCTTTTGCTTTATATAGTAGGGATTGGAAAACGATTTTTGTAGTCTGCAAAAATCCGGATGCTTCCTTCAGAAGTAATCGGCAGAGCCGTTTTGTCCTGCAAACGTTTTCGTTGTTTCACAGTGCTTTTCCATAGCAGGCAGTCTGTCGGTTCTTTTTTTCTTTCCTACCTTTGGGTCAGTTAATAATTTGAAAATCTAAAGGTATGAAGAAAATAACATTTCTTTCTTTTTTCTTGTTTTGTGCATTGTCCATTTGTTGGGTAGCATGTAGTGATGATAACGGCGTTACGCCGACACCTGAACCGGAGCCAGAGCCGGAACCGGTACCGTCGGAATGGACGGTCACCACCGCTGCTCCTGCCGATTGGGACGGGGAGAAGCGTGCGGATATCTCGTATCAGTTGTTGGTCTATTCTTTCGCAGACAGCAACGGTGACGGATATGGTGATATTAACGGATTGATATCCAAACTGGATTATATCAACTCTTTAGGGGTGAAGGCTATCTGGCTTTCTCCTATTCATCCTTCGCCTTCGTATCACGGCTATGACGTGACGGATTATACGAAGGTCAATCCGAAGTTTGGCGCGGAGAGCGACTTCGACCGATTGGTTGCCGAAGCGCATAGCCGGGGCATCAAGGTTTATCTGGATTATGTGTTGAACCATACCAGCGTGGAGCATCCGTGGTTTCAGGCGGCGAAGTCTTCTGCGGACAATGCATATCGCAATTACTACATCTTCTCTCAAGATCCGGAAACCGATATTAAGGCGGGAAGCATTGATATGATTTCGAGCGAGGGTACTAAGGGGTATAATTCGAAAGAATGGTTCTCTACAACGACTTCGGATGATGCGGTGAACGGATGCTATAAATTCGTGCTCGACTGGTCGAACGCTTCCAAGCCTACATTGACGGTCAGCAAGGCGGAAAAAGCAGATGCGGATAATCCGGACCAAAGCACGACGGGTGCCAAGTATCTGTATTATGGTGACCCTGCCGTCTGCAAGAAGTTCTATGACAAGGGAGATGGCAAGTATGAATTGACGGTGGACTTCTCTTCGCCTTGGGGATTCTTGATTCGCACCAGCAATACGGAGTGGGGGAATCATAAATATGGTGCGGCCTCTGCCGGTACCCGTTTGAAATACGATGAGTCTTTTGCTTTGAAGCAGGGAGATGGCGCTGCCGACATCCTGTTTGAGTCTATGAACTTGTGGTATTATCACTCTCACTTTTATACAGACTCTTTTGCCGACCTCAATTACGGCAAAGTTTCCGACCTGAAGAACTCGCCGGCATTCAAAGAAGTGGTTGCCGCAGCCAAGGGATGGATAGACCGGGGGGTGGACGGATTCCGTCTGGATGCCGTGAAGCATATCTATCACAATGCCGGAGGCGCTGAGAATCCTACGTTCCTGAAGACCTTCTATGACGAGCTGAACGCTTATTACAAGCAGCAGGGCAAGACGGAAGACCTTTACATGGTGGGCGAGGTGCTTTCCGGTGCCAGCGAGGTGGCTCCTTATTACCAAGGGCTTCCCGCATTGTTTGAGTTCGACTTCTGGTATCGGTTGGAGTGGGCCATCAACAATGGCACGGGCTGCTACTTTGCCAAGGACATCATGGGCTATCAACAGCTTTATGCGGCCAACCGTCCGGATTATATAGAGGCGACCAAACTTTCGAACCACGATGAAGACCGCACGGCTTCCAAGCTGGGTAAGTCCATCGCGAAAGAGAAACTGGCAGCAGCGGTTCTGCTGACCGGACCGGGCGAACCATACATCTACTATGGCGAGGAACTGGGACTCTATGGTATGAAGGATAATGGCGACGAGTATGTGCGCGGCCCGATGCTGTGGGGGGATAATACGGTGACTGCTTATACAGACAAGATAGACAAGGGCGTAGCTTCCGCCATAAAGCCTGTGACGGAACAACAGGAGGATGAAAACTCCCTGCTGAACGTTTATGTGCGCTTTGCTCGGTTGCGCAACACCTATCCGGCATTGGCTGAGGGTGAGATGTCAAAGCATGGCACTTATAATGAGAGTAATGCCACCACCGGCAAGGCCATTGCCGCCTGGTATCGGACGAAGGACACTGAGAAAATGCTGGTTGTCCACAATTTCGGGGCCTCTACCGTTGAAATAGCATTGACGGACAGCATAGAGAAAGCCGTCGGAGTGAATGGAGACGTTCAGCAGAAGAAAGAAGACGATGGCGTGAAGGTGAAAATGGGAGCCTATAGCACGGTCGTATTCAGCTTGAAGAATTAGTTTGTGTTTTAGAAAGAGTATTGGCTTCTAACTCTTTTCTTCCCTCCCTACGGAGGTGGTTGTCCGAAAACCTTGTTGGCGCTTACATGTTGTTATGATTTTAGGCACGGATTGCACGGATTTCACGGATAGGATAAAGAAAAAGCCGTGTAAATCTGTGTAATCCGTGCCTGAAAGAAAGCATAACGGATGTTCCCGGACAGTCTGGGGAGGGATAGGTGGAGAGGCTCCTTTATTCAAACATCTTCGTCAGCACCCGATTCAGCCAGTTCCAACGAATGCGGAACCAGCGTCGGGTGCTGCTTTGTTTTCCGCCGAAGCGAAGAACGAACTCGCGGTAGCCGTGCTTGCGGAAGGGAAGCCCGACATCCATGAACTCGATGTGCTGGTATCCCCGTTGCTTGGCATCATCCATGGCTTTCCATACGGCGAGTATGCCCGGGTATTGCAGGGCGTAGGTCTTGCGCATCCCTCCCGAAAACCACAGGTAGGCGGTCTCGCCGGAATAGATGCAGGCGCTGCCACCTATAATCTTGTTTTTGTAGGTGACGATGAAGATGCTGCTTTGCCCTTCCTGCAGGTATTCTTCCAGATTGTGGAAGAAGAGGATGCTGGGGAAGTGGCGGCGTATCTTCGAGGAGTAGTTGTTGCGCAGCATCCGGGCGAATTCCGTTATCTCTTTCATCGAATGCGCCTCCCGCACTTGCGCCCCGTTGTTCAGTCCTTTGCGTATCTGCCGGAGGCGCGACGGGCTGAAGCGCTCTTTCACGTCCTCCACGCTGTGCAGCGAGTTATAGACCCGCATCCAGTTGATGGCGAAGTAACGGTTCTGCCGGAAAATCTTATAGCCGAATTTGGCGTTATCCAGGTTGCGGAATTCGATGAGGAAAGCGTTGCGCAACGCTTCGTCGGTGAGGCGTTGCAGCAACTCGCTGAAGATGGCCTCCTTGTCTGCGGTGTTGTCGAAATACTCTCCTGTGCCATATACCTCGCATCTTTTGATGATGCCGGGAGGGAACATGCGTACGCTCCGGCGGACTACCGCCAGCAGTTTGGCAACGAACCGGTCTCCCTCGGAAGCGACGATGAGCAAGGGGGTGTATCCCGGGGTTGCTTCGTAAATTCGGAACAACCCTGTGGAATGGAATGTGTTGTTACCCGGCAATTCCGGTATATCATTCCCGTGATAGTATGTGGTCAGTTTTAAAGGCATCACGCAAACTTAGACAAAATCTCCGGAATAGGCGAATAAAAAGGGATAAAAGTCTGCGAAAGGCTTATCTTTGCAGTCATATTCATGGATATTTAGAAAGATAGGATATGGAACACGGAACGCCTCTGACGCAACTTCCGCAACATAAGTCGGTCCGGTTTTCCGATTTCGGGGTGTGTCTTCGCCGGATTGTCTCTCCGCAAAGCGGGGAGGTCCTCTCTCTTTTTCATGCCTTCGGGCGCGGAAGGAGGGGGTGCTCATAATACTTTCTCCTTATTTTTGAATGGTGTTTGAATTTTGATTGTACGCTTTCGCTACGCAGCGCCACTCATCGCCCATTTTCATCAGTAGCAGATAGTCGGTGAAGTCGATGCGGCCTCCCCATTTCTCTTCCAATACGCGAACTACGGCGAGGGTCTCTTCTACGTCCACTACGTCAATGCGCGCCTTGAAATTATCACCCGCTCCGACAGTATCCACATTGCGGTAAAACTGTTCGATGCTGCCGTGTTCCAGTTTTCCGTCCAGATAACCGAACAATACGGCTTCGTCAATAAACAACTCGCGAGCATACTTGCTGTTGCCCTCTGCCACGCTCTTTACAAACTTCAAGGCAGCCTCTTCCACTGCTTTGTATTCTTCAATGCTTGCTCTCATAAATAATTGTTTTTTTAGTAGTTGTAATTTGCTGCAAAATTATAGGATAGTTTTTCTGCGCACAAGTACCGAAAAATTATTCATATACTGAAATTTTATTCGGTATATCCCCGCTTCTGCGTATTATCACTACCTTTGTTGGCGTAACACCTAAGAAAAACGAAATTATGTACGAAAGAAAGATACCTGTTGATTTGGAATGTCCTTTGCGGCTTACCATGAGCCTGATTAATTCCAAATGGAAGTCCTGCATTTTGGATGAACTACGTCGTTGTGCTTTGCGTCCAAGCGAACTACACAGAGTATTCCCCGAGGCTACTCCTCGGGTGCTCGACTTGCAGTTGAAAGAACTGGTGGAGGACGGATTGGTGGCGAAGACTATTTATCCCGAACTTCCTCCGCGGTCTGAATATGCCATTACTCCCTTGGGAATGACGCTGATACCTATCATTGACGCAATGATTGAATGGGGCAACAGAAATACCGAAGTGTTTGAAAAGAAATACGGTAAACAGAAATAATCGTTTTTACCAATATATATCGGTTTGACAGGCACTTGCGTCTGTCGTCTCAAACACAAGTGTCTGTCTCGTTGAACACAAGTGTTTGTCACGTTGAACGCAAGTGTCTGTCAGCTCGTTTTTCCCATGTCTGATAATTAATGTATTATGCCGCTCTTCAAAAACATGATTGCTCAATGTAGGGATGCCCCCCCGGTGCATCCGAAATGCCTGCTGATGGCGTGCAAACGAGCGGCTGCACCAAGGTACAGCCCTACAAACTATTGAAATCCAATCAGGTAAGTAGTAGCAGAACTGTCACTAATGGAGTTAGAGGGGTGAAAGGCCATATTGTTTCTACCTCCTTTTCGTGGTTATTCCGCAGATTTTCTTTAATTTTGCCTTCCCTAAACACGAATATCTTATGAAAAGTTTCAGCGAATTGATAAGAACCCGCCGCAGTATGCGGAAGTTTACAGAAGAAGAGTTGACGCAGGAGCAGGTGGTGGAGCTGATGAAGGCCGCTCTGATGGCACCTACGTCGAAGCGCAGCAATGCCTGGCAGTTCATTGTGGTGGACGATAAGGATACATTGAAGAAGCTGTCCCTCTGCAAGGAGCAGGCCTCGCAGTTCATTGCCGATGCGGCGCTTGCCGTGGTGGTGACAGCCGACCCGCTGGCGAGCGATGTCTGGATAGAAGATGCTGCCATCGCCTCCATCTACTTGCAGTTGCAGGCCGAAGACATGGGGCTGGGCAGTTGCTGGGTGCAGGTGCGCGAGCGTTTCACGGCATCGGGCATTCCTTCAGGCGACTATGTGCACGAGGTGCTCGACCTGCCTTTGCAGTTGCAGGTGCTCAGCGTCATCGCCATCGGACACAAGGGCATGGAACGCAAGCCATTCAATGAAGACCACTTGCAGTGGGAAAAGATACATCTTAATAAATATGGAGGGCAGTGATCGTGGCAAAAGCAAACAATAATCGCGATACATACAAGGCAACGGCCATTACGCTGATTGTTTTCGGCATACTCTATTTGGTGGACCGTTTGATTCATTTCTCTTCCGTCGGACTGCCGTGGGTGATGAACAAGGATAATTTCCTGCTCTATACGGCGGTGATTTTCCTGCTTTTCAAGCACGATAAGTCGGTGGGGCTGGTGCTGATAGGGCTGTGGCTGATATTGAATTTCGGACTGATTACCGCCTTGCTTGGCACGATGTCCGCTTATCTGCTGCCATTGGCGCTGTTGCTGTTGGGAATCATCCTGTATTGGTTGGCTACAAGATAAGGATATGGTGAGAAGAAGCATAGAAGATACACCCGTCGCTTTTATCGGGGCGGGAAATCTGGCGACCAATCTGGCCAAAGCTTTTTATCGGAAGGGCTTCCACATCATACAGGTGTATAGCCGTACGGAGGAGTCGGCAAAAAGCCTGGCACAACAGGTGGAAGCTGAATATGTGACAGAATTGTCGGCTGTCACGGAAGAGGCGCGGCTCTATATCGTTTCGCTGAAAGATGCGGCTTTTGTGGACTTGCTTCCCGGCATGGTGGCAGGTAAGGAAAAAGGCCTGTGGGTGCATACCGCCGGCAGCATCCCGATGGATATTTGGAAGGGGCAGGCGAAACGATACGGGGTGTTCTACCCGATGCAGACGTTCAGCAAACAGCGGGAAGTGGATTTCCGGGAAATACCGGTCTTTGTGGAGGGCAATTCGGAAGAAGATACAAACTTTCTGAAGGAGATTGCCGCCGTATTGTCGGAAAACGTTTACGAGGCAAGTTCCGAACAGCGCAAGAGCCTGCACCTGGCGGCAGTGTTTACGTGCAACTTCACCAACCACATGTACGCTTTGGCGGCCGAATTGCTGAAGAAGTACGGGCTTCCGTTTGAGTCGATGCTCCCTTTGATAGACGAGACGGCACGCAAGGTGCACGAACTGGAACCGCATGTAGCACAGACAGGACCTGCCGTGCGATATGACAAGAATGTCATGGGCGAACATCTGCAAATGCTTGCCCATGAGCCGGAAATGCGGGAGTTGTATCAGAAGATTAGCGAGGATATACACCGATTGACAGGGAGGAACGGATAGTTCCATGCCTTGAAACGGATACTCCCATGCTTTGGTAGACATACTCCCATGCTTTGGTAGGCACACTCCCACGTTTTGGTAGGTACACTCCCACGCTTTGGTACGCTTCTGAAGCTTCCGATTGCTCCTTAAACAGATTATATATAAAGAAATAAAGAGTGCGATGAGCAGTATAAACTATGATTTAAAGAAGATAAAGGCCCTCCTTTTCGATGTGGATGGCGTGCTGAGTGCCAATGTCATTCCGATGAGTCCGGAGGGCGAGCCGTTGCGTACCGTCAACATCAAGGATGGCTATTCCCTCCACTTGGCTGCCAAGGAGGGTGTTCTGCTTGGTATAATTACCGGTGGCAGGACGGAAGCTGTGCGCAAACGTTTCATGGCGTTGGGGTTGGCGGAAGAGAACATCTATATGGGCTCGTCTGTCAAGATTCACGACTACCGCGACTTCTGCAACCGTCATGGGCTGAAGGACGAGGAAGTGCTTTATGTGGGCGATGACATTCCCGATGTGGAAGTGATGCGCACTTGCGGCTTGCCCTGCTGTCCGAAGGATGCCGCTCCGGAAGTGAAGGCGGTGGCACGCTACATTTCGCACGCCGATGGCGGCTATGGTTGCGGGCGTGACATTGTGGAGCAGTTCTTGAAAGCCAACGGCCTATGGATGGCAGACGAAAAAGCCTTCGGGTGGTAGAAAAACAATTGATAATTGATAGTTGATAATTCATAAATCATCTCATGTTAGACAATCTGAAGAAGTACAAAGTGATTCTTGCCTCCAATTCGCCCCGTCGGAAGGAGTTGTTGGCAGGTCTGGGAGTGGAGTATGAAGTCAGGACGCTGCCCGATGTGGACGAGTCCTATCCTGAAACATTGCAGGGAGCGGAGATACCTCTCTACATTTCCCGCAAGAAGGCGGACGCCCATCGTGGGCTGATGCAGCCGGGAGAATTGATGATTACGGCAGATACCATTGTCTGGTTGGACGGCAAGGTGCTTGGAAAGCCTGCGGACAGGGAAGAGGCGATGCGGATGCTGCGTGATATGTCGGGGCGCACCCACGAAGTGTTCACCGGTGTTTGCATCACTACTCCGGAGTGGCAACGCAGCTTTGCGGCGGAGACCGAAGTGCGTTTCTCCGATTTGAGCGAGGCGGAGATAGCTTATTACGTGGATAAGTATCAGCCGATGGATAAAGCCGGTGCCTACGGTGTGCAAGAGTGGATTGGCTTTATCGGTGTGGAGAATATAGCCGGCAGTTACTATAATATTATGGGACTCCCCGTACAGAGGCTGTACAGGGAGTTGCAGAAGGTGTAGCTGTCATAAAGTGGCTAAATCCAGCATCAGCGGAATATCTTTCTCATCGATTCCTAATTTGAGGAGCGTTTCTTTGTCTTTGTCGAACAGCTCCCGGAAGAGGTCTTGGCTGCCGCATTCCGAAGCCGCTTTGCTGTAAAGTGTTGCAGCCTTTCCCATATCTCCTGTTTTCCAAGCAACGTGTCCGGCGTTGAGGTAATCGCCGGCAACCGGATGGGACGTCACCACCATGTCGAAGTACTATACGGCTTGCTCGTATTTGCCGCAGACGAAGGAACACCAGCCGATGGCACGCCATGTTTTGCAACTGCCGTTCTCGATGAAATCGAGTTTGAAAAAGTATTGCAGGGCTTCTTCGTATCTTTCCAGTTCGGCGAGGCAGCTTCCGGCATGGAACAGGATGTTGCGGTTTTCCGGTTGGATGGCTTCCGCTTTTTTGTAATACTCCAATGCGGTTGCAAAATCTTTGGCCTGCCGATAGCACGTGGCGAGATGCCGGATGGTCCAGACGTGGTCGGGCTTCAGGATGTCGGCTTTCAGATAGTTGCTTGTCGCTTCTTTGTATCGTTTCTCCTTTTGGAGACAATAACCGGCTTTTTGGAAGATGTCTGCGTCTGCATGTTTCAGGGCTATCAATGTCTGATAAAGTTGCAGCGCCTCTGCCGGATGCTCTTTGCGGAAGTGGAAGTTGGCCACTTCCATCAGCAATTCAGGCTTGCACAGAATCTCCTTGAGTGCGGGAAGGCGGTGTAGGGCGATTTCTTCCTTGAATATGTCGCGGAATTCATGCCTGCGCGGGTGCAGCTTGAAAAAGCGGTATAGGTCGTGAATGTATTGGTTGCAGATGACTTCCGGCCGTTCGGCGTATCGTTTCAGGGCGTTGTTTCTGTTTTCGTCCATTTGGATTTCCAAATCCATAGGCGCCAATTGACTGAGCATTTTGTCGCGTTGCTGTTTGGGAATGTGCGCCAGGGTGTAGCAGAGGGAGTACTTGTCGCTGTTGCAGAAGAGTCCCGATTGCAGCATCAGCGCGGGAGAGTTGTTGTTCCCCTCCAGTTGGAATCCGAATTCCTTGATGATGCTGGAATGATACGGGTCGAACGGATAGAACCAGTTGTTCAGGTCCTTGAAGAATGGAGTGGCTTTGAGCAAGGCGAACGAGCTCATATAGACATCGGCACCTTCTATTTGCAACTCGCTTATTTCGCGCATCTTATCGCTCAATTCCGAATTCTCAAAGACCTTTTCCCAATCCGGATTGCGGTCGTTCTCTTCCGGAGTTTCTTCAAAGCCGAACTTCATGTTGCGCATCTTGTTCACGTTCTTCATCATCTCCGGGATGATTTCCTCGCGCATCTTCTTGTCTATCTTTTCCGTTTCCTGGCTGCGGAGCAGTTCGATGTAAACGTGGTTCAGTTGCTTGCCGAAGTTGCCGTCTTCATCAAGCAAGGAAAGGCGTGCTGTCAGTTCAGGATAGATTGACAGGCGGGCAGGGTAGGTGAGAAGGGTCAGTGTGATTCCTACCAATGCCCGTTGGCTGACTTGTGTGGCGGTGTGTGTCGTGGCATCCAATAGCCAGGCGAACTTGCGTGGATCGAAGCATTCTGTCAGGCTGAGCATGACAGCACTGGTAAACAGGCACAAGTCGTTGACGGATAGCAGTGTGGATTCCAGCATCTCTTTGGCTTGCTGTTCCTCTTCGGCAGACCAGCAGCTGTTGAGCCAGGTGGAGAGGAAGAGGTCTTGGTTGGTTTGCTCGTGCCGTTGCAGCAGGGCATCCATTCCTTTGCTGTCCGGCATCAGTCTGCAAATGGCAAAGTCATCGGGGAAGGTCTCTAATGTCTGCCGCATGGTTGCGATGTCCGGTAGAGGCGGCTGCGACTTCTTGTGCTTGCGTGAGGAATGGTAGTAGCAGTGGGAAATGCCGTCAAGTATAGCCAAACGTGTTTGGTCGGCAATCTCCCAAGTCTCTGTCACGATTTGGTTGTAGAGTTTTTGCCGTTCGGGATCGGCAACTCCCTGCCGCATATATTGCAGCATGTATTGATAGGATAGTTGTACTTGCTCCAGACGGTTACGAAGTGACCATTCGTTGCAGTTCCAGAGAAAGGCTTCCAGTTGGGACTGTGCTTCTTTCACCCTTTTTTGTTCCAGCAAGTCGATGATGTGCCGGTATTGCTCTTGTATGTCTTGAGTATTCATCTGCTTGTTCATTGGTATGTATGTGGCAAATGTACAAAAAGGATGCCAATATGAAAGGAAAAACTTACGCTTTTCTTTTTTCAGGTCAGTCGGAAAGAAGAAACTTGCTCGTTTAAGCATAAAAAAACAGCCCGTTATGGAGTGTCGTTTCCATTAACGGGCTGTCTGATATCTATGCTAATCGATTACAAGATTCCGTTGGAACCTAAGATAATCAGCATGGCATATCCCAGTATCAGGCCGATGGCTCCCATGATGAGACCCACTTTCTGCATGTCTTTCTGTTCGATCATGCCTGTTGCGTGTGCCAAGGCATTGGGCGGTGTACTGATAGGCAATACCATAGCCAGTGAAGAACCTAATGCAACGCCAATCAACAGAGTAGATACGCCACCTAACGGCAATAGCAGGTCGCTTATCTTCAGACCTACCATGGCGAGGATGGGAACCAGCAAAGTGGCGGTAGCCGTGTGTGAGATGAAGTTGGCCATCGCATAGCACAACAGGCCGGAACCTATAATCATAACAACCGGCGGCCATGTGTCGAACGGTATGGAGTCAACGACATGTCTTCCCAGTCCGGTTTCCTGCAGGGCCACACCGAGTGCGAAACCGCCGGATACCATCCAAAGCACGCTCCAGTTGATTTCTTCCAGGTCACGTTTGGTGATGATACCTGTTATACAGAATACGCCGATGGGAAGCATGGCGACCACGTTGGAGTTTACACCGGTGAATTTATCGGTCATCCACAATAATACCGTAACCGCAAAGGTGATATAAACCAGAACAGAACGCCAGTCTTTTTTCATTTCACCTTCAATGTTCAGCTCGATGGTTTTCTGCTTGAAGGGGAACAAGCGGAGTAGCACCACCCATGCGATGAACAATACGACAAGAACGAAGGGCAGCATGACGCTGGTCCATTGACCGAAACCGATGTTCAGGTTCAATCCGGCAGGGTCGTTCAGGTACTTCAGGGCGATGGCATTCGGGGGGGTACCGATAGGTGTGCCGATACCGCCGATGTTGGCAGCCACGGGGATGGCCATGGCAAGACCGATTTTTCCTTTACCGTCGGCAGGAAGTGCCTTCAATACCGGAGTAAGGAAGGTGAGCATCATGGCGGCGGTAGCCGTGTTGCTGAGGAACATGGAGAAGACAGCTGTTACTAAGATAAATCCCAACAGAACAAAGCGTGACTGGGTGCCGAAAGGTTTCAGCATGACGCGTGCCAATACCAGGTCGAGTCCGCTCTTCGTAGCTGCGATTGCCAAGATGAAACCTCCGATGAACAGCATGATAATCGGGTCGGCAAAGCAGTGCATGATGGATTTGTAACTGATGGTTTTTCCTAACACATCGGCAGGAATGCCCTCTCTGAACAGCCATAGGCTGCTGTCGGATGCGGTGAATAGTAAGAGCACCACAACCAGCATGGAGGTGGTCCATGAAGGTATTGCTTCGAATATCCACATCAGAGTGGCAAAGATGAAGATGGCGATGATGCGTTGCTCGACATACGATAAATCGGGAATGCCGAATGACTCGGCGGGGAGTGTCCACAAAGTCAGTCCAACGATGATGGCTATCGCCAGTTTGATGAATCTCGAGATGTTACGGTCTTTAGAAAGACGTTTTGATTTCTTTAGCTCTTGATAGGCTTCTACTAAATGAAACCCATGGAAGATTTTAAACATAATGTGTGGTGTTTTAAGGTTGTAAATTGTTTTTTACTCACAAAATTTTAGAAACGCCAATATAGCTGTAAATCCACGGTGTTATAGCGTCCGTCGCCTGCCGTATTCTTGTCGCGTGTATAGGAGTAGTTCGCCTGTAACTTCAGGTTCTTGCAGAAGTAGTAGTTGGCGGACAGACCATAAAGTGATTTTTGAGAGTTCCACTCTTTACGGTCGCGATAGACGTCCCATTTAGCATATACCTTGCACTTCTTGCTGAAAGGAGCCCCCACGGCAATGTACCAGGCGTCTGCTTTGTTGCTTGTGCCTTCTTTCAGCGTACCGTCGCTGTTGTAGTCGCTGATTTTGTGTCCTTCGCTTACGGCAAATTCGGCACGTACGGTCCAGTCGGCTTCATACTTCAGTCCAAGGGCCATGCGGTTGCGATCTACGGTGATTCCGTCTTTGGTATATTCGCCTGCCCAGCCGAAAGCGCCTATGGCCAGTTGCTTCACGGGATATACATAAACACCTCCGATAAGGTCTTTGGAACGATTCTCGTCGGAGTGGTTGATGCCTTGTCCGTTATACACTCCCACCTGATAGTGGATGAAATTGTGCTTGTCTTTACCGATGGGCAGGAAGTCGCCTTGCACTTGCAGTCCCAGATCTCGTCCGTTGCTGCTGTGCTCGCCTACGCGGTCGTTCATGCCTGCCAATTTGTCTATCAGTTGCGAATAGGCACCGAAACCGATATCCCACGGGTTCATGGGATTCTCGAAAGTGAAAGCGCGTTTGAATTGTCCGAAACGTACATTGAAGAATTTGTAGCGTTGCCATTCAGCCCAAGCGTCCACAATGCGGGGACCTTTTTCCTTGCTGGTACCACTTACGCCATTTACCTCCATTTGGAGTTTGTACTTGAAGTCGAGTACTTTGCCGTCCACGTAGAGACGTACCAGACGCAAGTCGAAATTTGCATGGCTTTTGTTGCTGCCGGAAAGATCCTGATCATTGGCGGAAGCTTTTCCGATGACATAGCCGCCAAAAGTGCTCTTCTGTAACAGGTCTTCTTTTGCTTGTTTTCCTAAGTTGTTTTGTGCATACATGCTTCCGGAGATTGCTAAAGCTGTGGAAAACAAGAACATTCGAATGATTTTCATTATAAAAAATAGATATTCAAAAAAAAGAAAGGCAATTCTTTGTTAGAGAATTGTCTTTCTATGATTGGGGTTATTTTTATACTTATTCGTTGATAGCTGCGATACCCGGAAGAATCTTTCCTTCGATAGCCTCAAGCAAAGCACCGCCACCGGTAGATACATACGAAACACCGTTTGCCAAACCGAACTTGTTTACACAAGCTACGGAGTCGCCACCACCTACCAGTGAGAACGCACCGTTCTTGGTAGCTTCTACGATGGCTTCGCCTACGGCACGTGAACCGTGAGTGAAGTTTTCGAACTCAAATACACCTGTCGGACCGTTCCAAAGGATAGTCTTGGAGTTTCTGATGACTTCAGCAAATTTCTCTTCAGTCTTAGGACCTATGTCCAGACCTTCCCATCCGTCGGGAATTTCGTTGACTGCACAGAATTTTGCATTGGCGTCGTTAGAGAAAGCGTCAGCAATCTTCGCATCTTCAGCCAATACCAGGTTCACACCCTTTTCTTCGGCTTTCTTCATCAGGTCGAGAGCCAGATCCAGCTTGTCGTCCTCGCAGATAGAGATACCGATTTTGCCGCCTTGTGCCTTCGTGAAGGTATAAGTCATACCGCCGGCGATAATCAGGTTGTCCACCTTGTTCAGCAGGTTTTCGATGATTTCAATCTTAGAAGAAACTTTGGAACCACCCATGATGGCGGTGAAAGGACGGTGGATGTCGTTCAATACTTTATCGACAGCCTTTACCTCTTTTTCCATCAGATAGCCGAACATCTTGTTCTCTTTATCGAAGTATTTTGCAATCAGGGCTGTGGAAGCATGTGCGCGGTGAGCGGTACCGAAAGCGTCGTTTACGTAGCAGTCAGCGTAAGAAGCCAGTTTCTTGGTGAATTCCTTCTGGCTTTCCTTTACGGCAGCTTTAGCGGCTTTCTTCTCTTCGTCTGTGGCATCTTCAGCCAAACCACGCGGCTTGCCTTCTTCTTCGGCATAGAAGCGGAGGTTTTCCAGCAACAGCACTTCACCCGGTTGCAGGGCGGCGGCCTTTACAGCGGCTTCTTCGCCCATACAATCGTTAGCGAATTGTACTTCAACACCCAGCAGCTCTTCCAGATGCTTCAGGATGTGCTTCAAAGAGAACTTTTCTGCCACGCCTTTCGGACGGCCGAGGTGAGAACCGATAATGATGCTGCCGCCGTCGGCCAAAATCTTCTTCAAAGTAGGAAGAGCGGCACGCATACGGGTGTCATCTGTGATGTTGAAATTCTCGTCCAAAGGAACATTGAAGTCCACGCGAACGAATGCCTTTTTTCCGGCAAAGTTAAATTGATCGATTGTCATAATTCCTATTTTTTTAAAAGTGTTACTCGCTTTTTGTTGATTTGCGGCAAAGTTAGCATTTTATTTCGTTAAGTGAGCTATTAAATGATTATTTATTCTTTGTTCGCCCCCTTCTCTTTTTTCACTTTGTACTTTTGACAATAGTATTTGCACATCAATTGCAACCCACAGTTGTCACATTGGGGAGTGCGTGCCTGGCAAATATATCGTCCGTGCAGGATGAGCCAATGATGCGCTATCGGAATGTCTGCTTCGGAGATATGCTTCACCAGCTCTTTCTCTACGCTGAATGGGGTCGTGCATTTGTCAGAAACCAGCCCCAGGCGGTGGCTGACGCGGAATACATGCGTATCTACCGCCATGGCCGCTTTGTTGAACACGACGGACTGGATGACGTTGGCTGTCTTACGTCCTACGCCGGGGAGCTTGACCAGCTCTTCCAGGGTATCAGGCACCTGGCTGTCGAATGTTTTTACCAGCATCTGTGCCATACCCACCAGGTGTTTGGCCTTGTTGTTGGGATAAGAGACGCTGCGGATATACCCGAAGACTACTTCGGGAGTGGTTGCGGCAAGCGCTTCCGGGGTAGGGAAGTCGCGGAAGAGGGCAGGGGTGATGAGGTTCACCCGCTTGTCGGTGCATTGTGCGGAAAGAATGACTGCTATCAGCAGCTCGAAAGGGTTGTTGTAGTGCAGTTCGGTCTCCGCTACCGGGCGGTTCTCTCTGAACCATGCTATAATCTTTTCATAACGTTCTCTTTTCCTCATCTTAGTTTGTTCTTATGATAATGGGGTGCTACTTTATGGTTGAAATAGAGCGTGGAAAAAATGGTGAGGCAGGCGCCAAACAGGTATGCCTTGTCAAAACTGCTTATTTCGGCAATGTATCCGCCTGTCAGCATGCCGGTGCCTATGCCCACGTCCCATGAAGTCAGGTAGGTGGAAGTGGCCGTGCCTCGTTGGTTGTTGGGAGCCAGATTGACGAACAGCGTGTTGTAGGCCGGAAACATGATGCCGAATCCTACGCCAAGCAGCAGGGCAATCAGAAAGAAGACGATGCCGCACGCCGTCACGTTCCACCGGATGATATATATACAGAAAGAGAGCAGGAAGAAACTGAATATCACCAGATAGAGCCCTGCCGAAATGACTTGCGTCACCTTTCCTTTGTCAACCAGCTTTCCTGAGAATATGCGCGAGATGGCCATGCCTGCCGCCATGAAGGTGAAGAAGAAGCCGGTGGTGACGTTCAGCCCTATCTCCTTGGCATACATGGCCACGTAGTTGGTGGTCATGCCGTAGGGAATGGAGAGCAACAGCAGGCTGAGACCTGCCGGGATGCCCTTCAGCAGGATGAAGCGGTCAAGCGATATCGGGGCTCGCTTTACCGGTGGCTTATAAGGCGTCTTTACCGATGAGGCGCAGAGGAATCCGGCAAGGCAGGAGCAAAACGAGCAGCTGAAGATGGTGGCGAAACTCATGCCTGCATCGTGCAGGAACAATCCTGTCATGGGACCCACCGCCATGGCGATGTTGTTGGAAAGTCCATAGTAGCCCAATCCTTCTCCGCGCCGGGAGGAGGGCATGATGTCGATGACCACCGTATTGCCGGCTACCGTCACCATCCCGAAAGAGAACCCGTGGGTGATTCGGAAGAGGATGAACAGGGTGAGCGAACCGGCGATGATGTAGCCGGCAAACATGGCCATAAAGATGAAATAGGCCAGCAGATAGAGTGGTTTGCGTGCGAAGCTGTCCAAAAAGTAGCCGGAGAAGGGGCGGATGCACAAGGCGGCAACCGTGTAGCAGGAGAGTATGATGCCGATGGTGGCGCTTCCGGCATGGAAGACTTCCGACAGATAGAAAGGCAATACGGGTATCAATAGCCAGAAGCCGAAGTATAGCAGGAAGTTGGCTGTAAGAATAAAGCAATAACCGGGAGTTATAAGCCTGTCTTTCATTATTCAGAAGGGGGTTATTCGGAAGTTGTCGGGAGCTGGAAGGAGTTATCAAGAGTCAGAAGCCAATACTTCTCTTTGTGAAAGTTCTGACACGACTTTGTATAAGCGGGTCTATTGGCTTCTAACTCCCGATAACTCCTTTTTAACTCCTTCTAACTCCTTAAGAATATCAGTATGCCGCCTCAAATTCTTTCAAGAAGCGTGTGTCGTTTTCGGAGAACATGCGGAGGTCTTTCACCTGATATTTCAGGTTGGTGATACGCTCGATACCCATGCCGAGGGCATAACCGCTATATACTTTGCTGTCAATGCCGTTCAGCTCCAGTACGTTCGGATCCACCATGCCGCAACCTAAAATCTCTACCCAGCCGGTGTGTTTGCAGAAGGGACAGCCCTTGCCGCCACAGATGTTGCAGCTGATGTCCATTTCGGCACTCGGTTCTGTGAAGGGGAAGTAGGAGGGACGCAGGCGGATTTTCGTATCACTGCCGAACATCTCTTGTGCGAAGAGCAACAATGCCTGCTTCAAGTCGGTGAAAGAAACGTTCTTGTCCACATACAATGCCTCTACCTGATGGAAGAAGGCGTGCGCACGGTAGCTGATGGCTTCGTTCCGGTAAACACGTCCCGGACAGAGGACACGGATGGGTGGTTGGGTGGTCTCCATGACGCGGCTCTGTACACTGGATGTGTGTGTGCGCAGGATGATGCTGTGTGATACGTTCTCGGCATTGTTCTCGATGAAGAACGTGTCTTGCATGTCACGTGCCGGATGGTCTTCGGCAAAGTTCATGGAGGAGAATACATGCCAGTCATCTTCCACTTCAGGACCGTCGGCAATGTTGAATCCCATGCGGGCGAATATGTCGATGATTTCGTTCCTTACGATGGAAAGCGGATGGCGTGTGCCCAGTTCCATCGGATAGGCGGAACGGGTCAGGTCAATGTCGTTGCAACCGGTATCCTGGCTCTCGAACTGCTCCTTCAGCGCGGCGATTTTTTCTTGCGCTTTGTTCTTCAGTTCGTTCAGGCGCATGCCCACTTCTTTCTTTTGGTCGGCAGCTACGTTGCGGAAATCTGCCATCAGTTCGTTGATGGCTCCTTTTTTGCTGAGGTATTTGATGCGGAGTGCTTCCAGTTCCTCGGCGTTAGCGGCTTTCAGTGCTTCCACTTCTTGCAGAAGCTGGTCGATTTTAGCTATCATATTTTATTGTCTGATTGTTTTCTTGAGTTTAAAAACGGTGCAAAGATACAATTTTATCATTGCTTTTGTCGCTATCGGAGTAAGATTCTTCAAAGAATTGCAGAATTATTTCTTTTTGTTTCGTATGACACCTCTTCTCGGGACACGGTTTTTTCATGTTTAGGAGTTATCGGAAGCTAATGGGAGTTATCATTTCGCTTCGCTCCGTTAGGGACTAAAAGCCAATATTTTAACTTGATGTAAAGAGGGGCATCGGCTGATAACTCCTGTTAACTCCCGAATAACTCCCGATAACTCCTTTTTTCGCAATTCAGTTCTGCTTGACTATCTGTCGTGTTTTTTGAATGAAATCAGAAGGCTTTGTAAAGAATAAGTTACCCTGCCTAAAGAATGCTTTTTGGGGGGACCCGCTCCGTACCAAGGCCTTACCAACTCCATACCTTCTTCGGACGTTCTTCGGATAAAAGTACTTTTATATGGAGAAGGTACGGAGCAGGTACGAAGGAGATACGGAGCAGACTATGCTGTAGGGCCGATTTTTGAGGCCGCTGAAGGCATGAATTGATGGTTGACTCATATTGTATGCGAATTGGTGGAAAGGATTGAAATGTCAATAATTGTTTATGAATAATATCTGCCTGAGCTTATTCGGGACGAAAGAAGAAATCTCGGACAAATTTTCAATTACATTTATTTTTCACTATTTTTGTCACCCGATTCATGCTAAAAAAGAACAATGAAGAATATTATTTTTTATGTGTGGGCGTGTGCGGCTGTGGGCTTGTTTGCCTCTTGTTCGTCGCAGGAACAGCGTCGGGACGATAGCTTGTTGATACAGATGCAGGATAGTGCGGTCATTGGCGGTCCGCAACGGATGCAAGTATCTGATGTGAAAACTACTTTTACTTATAAGGGAAAAGAGTATCAATCGTCTGTGGTGCGCCGCCCCGATGAAACGTTGCCCGTGGTGTCGGTTGAGGAAGAAGGAAAGTATTATGACAACCGTATCACGCTGCGCATCAGTTGCGGTGGCAAGCAGGTGGTGGACAAGGTGTTCACTAAAGAGAGCTTTGCCTCGCTGGTTGATGCCAAGTTTATGAAATATGCCGTGCTCGAAGGGTTGGTCTATAGTGAGACAACGGATGGAGGGATTATTTACGCCGCCAGTGTGGGCTATCCGCAATCCGACCTCTACGTGCCTATCCGGCTGACCATTACCGCCGATGGCAAAATCTCCATGTCGAAAGAAGAACTGATGGAGGAGTATCGGGGAGGCGAAGAAGCAAAGGAGTAATCCGTCTCTTCTAAATTTTGAATAGATAGAAACCATGAAGAAGATAATAAACCCCTGGAAGGATATGGAGGGCTACAATTGTTTCGGGTGCTCTCCGGATAATGAATCCGGTGTACGGATGGAGTTTTATGAGGACGGTGACGAGATTGTAAGCATCTGGAAGCCGCGCCCGGAGTTTCAAGGATGGCTGAATACGTTGCATGGCGGCATTCAGTCGGTGCTGTTGGATGAAATCTGTGGTTGGGTGGTCTTCCGTAAGTTGCAGACCGCCGGCGTGACCTCGAAGATGGAAACCCGTTTCCGCAAGTCCATATCGACCAACGATACTCATTTGGTCTTGCGGGCCTCGATGCGTGAGCAGAAGCGGAATTTGGCTCTGATAGAGGCACGCTTGTATAACAGTGCCGGCGAATTGTGTACGGAAGCGCTTTGCACCTACTTCACCTTCCCGAAGGAGAAGGCGGAAACGGAAATGTATTTCAAGCGTTGCGATGTAGAAGCAGAGGAGATATTGCCGTTAATTTGAACCTCATTCTTTGAATTTTTAATTAAAAACAAATATTCTGTGATAATTGTTTGCTTGTTTCATAGCTTTAATTTATTTTTGTCGCGTTAAAACAGAAGAATATGAAAAAATGCGTTGCACATCATCATCATCATTATCCTGACGAGTAATTCGGTGGGCGTATGAGTGTATGTGTGTGACAGATGACATAGAAACGAGGCTTGCCGGATGTGGAGGCAAGCCTCGTTTTTTTGTTTTTCAAGTCTGCCTGTGGAGAGTGAGGGTGTCTGTGCCCGAAAGGATTAAAAGAAGAAACAACTATAAAAACAATAGAATAGAATTATGTTAAGAATTGCAGTACAAGCCAAAGGTCGTCTATATGATGAGACAATGTCTTTTTTAGAAGAGTCGGATATCAAGTTGAGCGCGGCGAAGCGTTCGTTGCTGGTGCAGTCATCCAATTTTCCTATCGAAGTGCTGTTTCTGAGGGATGACGACATCCCACAATCGGTGGCTACAGGTGTGGCGGACATCGGCATTGTGGGCGAGAATGAATTTGTGGAGAAGAAGGAGGATGCGGAGATCGTCAAACGGTTGGGCTTCAGTAAGTGCCGCCTTTCGTTGGCCATTCCGAAGGATATCGACTATCCGGGAGTGCGGTGGTTTGAGGGAAAGAAGATAGCCACCTCTTATCCGGGTATCCTTACCGACTACATGAAGGCGCAAGGAGTCGATGCGGACATACACGTCATCACCGGTTCGGTGGAGGTGGCGCCGGGCATTGGTTTGGCTGATGCCATTTTTGATATTGTAAGCTCCGGATCTACATTGGTGAGCAACCGTTTGAAGGAGGTGGAAGTGGTGATGAGGTCCGAAGCCTTGCTGATTGGAAACAAGCGTATGAGCAAGGAGAAGAAGGAGATATTGCGCGAATTGTTGTTCCGCATGGATGCTGTCAAGACGGCGGAGGACAAGAAGTACGTATTGATGAATGCCCCGAAAGAGAGATTGGACGAGATTGTTGCCGTGCTTCCGGGCATGAAGAGTCCGACGGTGATGCCGTTGGCGCAAGAGGGTTGGTGTTCAGTACATACAGTGCTTGATGAGAAGTGTTTCTGGGAAATCATCGGCAAGCTGAAAGCGCTGGGCGCGGAAGGCATTCTGGTGCTGCCGATTGAGAAAATGATTGTTTAATGGAATGAAGCATGAAGAATTTAAGTGATTCCTCATTATTAAAATAGTTTTTTTATGATACTGATAACGAACCCGGATAAATCCCGGTGGCCGGAAATTTTAAAACGTCCGGTGATGAATATGGAGAACCTGTTTGATACGGTGCGCGGCGTCATCGACCGTGTGAAGACGGAGGGCGACTGTGCTGTGTTGGATTATGAAGAGAAATTTGATAAAGTAACACTGGCTTCGTTGGTTGTGTCGGAGGGCGAACTACAGGAAGCAGAACAGCTGGTGAGCGAGGAGCTGAAAGCGGCTATCGCTTTGGCGAAGCAAAACATCGAGACTTTTCATGCCGCGCAACGCTTTGAAGGCAGGAAGGTACAGACCCGGCCGGGCGTGACTTGTTGGCAAAAGGCGGTTGCCATTGAAAAGGTGGGATTATACATTCCGGGGGGGACGGCGCCGCTCTTCTCTACGGTGCTGATGCTTGCTGTTCCTGCTAAAATTGCCGGTTGCAAGGAGATTGTGTTGTGCACTCCGCCGGATAGCCATACGGGCAAGGTGCATCCCGCCGTATTGTATGCCGCCAAAGTGGCGGGTGTGAACCGCATCTTCAAGGCCGGAGGCATACAGGCGATAGCTGCTATGGCATACGGAACGGAAAGCGTGCCCAAGGTTTATAAAATATTCGGCCCCGGCAATCAGTATGTCACAGCTGCCAAGCAGTGGGTGGGGTTGCGTGATGTGGCGATAGACATGCCTGCCGGACCTTCTGAGGTGGAAGTCCTTGCCGATGAGACCGCCAATCCCGTCTTTGTGGCCGCCGACCTGCTGAGCCAGGCAGAGCATGGAGTGGACAGCCAGGCCATGCTGATTACGACCTCCCGCCGGCTGCAACAGGCTGTCAAGGAGGAGGTGGAACGCCAGTTGGCACTGCTGCCCCGCAAGGAAATCGCCGAGAAATCTCTTGCCAACAGCAAACTGATTGTGGTGGACAATCTGGAAGAAGCCATTGCGCTTACGAATGCTTACGCTCCTGAACACCTGATTTTGGAGGTGGAAGATTACTTGTCCGTAGCCGAACAGATTACGAATGCCGGCTCTGTATTTTTAGGTTCGCTCACTCCGGAGAGTGCGGGCGATTACGCATCGGGCACCAACCATACCCTGCCCACCAACGGTTATGCCAAAGCGTACAGTGGGGTCAGCCTCGATAGTTTCATCCGTAAGATAACCTTCCAGGAGATAACGCCGGAAGGCATACAGGCTATCGGTCCCGCTATTGAGGTGATGGCCGCCAACGAACACCTGGATGCGCATAAGAATGCGGTCAGTGTCCGGCTGAAAGCGCTGAATACGAAATGTATTTAGACACGGATTACGCGGATTAATTAAAGAGAAAACCCGTGTAAATCAGTGTAATCCATGCCTAAAAGAGTCTCTGAAAATAATTATCAATTATCAATTTTTAATTGTCATTTAAATGAAGCCCTTACAATCTCTTACCCGCCCGAATATCTGGAAGCTGAAACCTTACTCTTCGGCGCGTGACGAATACAAAGGTGCCGCCGCATCTGTTTTTCTCGATGCTAACGAGAATCCTTATAATATGCCTTACAACCGTTACCCGGATCCGATGCAGCACGACCTGAAGGCGGAGCTGTCGAAGATAAAGAAGGTGCCTGCCGAGAACATCTTTTTAGGAAACGGCAGTGATGAAGCCATTGACCTGCTATTTCGTGCTTTTTGCGAACCTCGTGTGGACAATGTGGTGGCTATCGACCCTACATACGGCATGTATCAAGTCTGTGCGGACGTGAATGATATAGAGTACCGGAAGGTATTGCTGGATGAGCATTTCCAGTTTTCGGCAGACCAACTGCTGGCGGCGACGGACGAACATACAAAGCTGATTTTCCTTTGCTCGCCCAACAATCCCACCGGCAACGACTTGCTTCGTAGCGAGATAGAGAAACTTGTCCGCTCCTTTGACGGATTGGTGGTTGTGGACGAAGCGTACAATGACTTCTCCGAAGCTCCTTCTTTTCTGGAAGAGTTGGAGAAGTATCCGAACATCATCGTCTTGCAGACCTTCTCCAAAGCTTGGGGATGTGCCGCCATCCGGTTGGGTATGGCGTTTGCCTCGCCGGAGATTATCGACATACTCAACAAGATAAAGTATCCCTACAACGTGAACCGGTTGACACAAAAACAGGCCATGGAAATGCTGTCCCGCTATTACGAGATAGAGCGTTGGGTGAAGACCTTGAAAGAGGAGCGTGGCTTGCTGGAGGCTGAATTTGCCAAACTGCCCTGCACGGTGCGGTTGTTTCCTTCCGATGCCAATTTCTTTCTGGTGCGTGTGACGGATGCCGTGGCCATTTACAGCTATTTAGTGAAAAAAGGCATCATCGTCCGCAATCGCCATTCCGTTTCTCTCTGCGGAAACTGTTTGCGTGTGACGGTGGGCACACGCCTTGAGAATGAAACGCTGTTGGAGGCAATGAGAGAATATAGGGGTTAGAAGGAGTATCGGCTTTTAACTCCCTCAAAAAAAAAGAACAACAATGAAAAAAATACTTTTTATCGACCGTGACGGAACATTGGTGATAGAACCTCCCGTTGATTACCAGTTGGACTCTTTGGAGAAACTGGAATTTTATCCGAAAGTGATGCGTAACTTAGGTTTTATCCGCAGTAAACTTGATTTTGAGTTTGTGATGGTGACCAATCAGGACGGGTTGGGTACCGCCTCCTTTCCCGAAGAAACCTTTTGGCCGGCACACAACCTGCTGATGAAGACCCTGGAGGGAGAAGGCATCACCTTTGATGACATTTGCATTGACCGCAGTATGCCCGAAGACAATGCGCCTACCCGCAAGCCACGTACAGGAATGCTTGCCAAATACTTGAACAATCCTGAATATGACCTTGCTCAGAGCTTCGTCATCGGCGACCGTCCCACGGACGTGGAATTGGCGAAGAACATAGGCTGTCGGGCCATCTTGCTGCAAGACGGTACCGACTGCTTGAAATCTGTGACTGAAGGTGGAAGTGCCGCTTGCGAGGGACTTGAAGGCTATTGCGCCCTTGCCACCAAAGATTGGGATAAGGTGGCTGAATTTCTTTTTGCTGGTGAGCGGAAGGCAGAAGTGCGCCGTACCACTAAAGAGACTGACATCCGCATTGCCCTGAATCTGGACGGGAACGGACATTGCGATATCAGCACCGGATTGGGCTTCTTCGACCACATGCTGGAGCAGATAGGCAAACATGGCGGCATGGATCTGACCATTCAGGTGAAGGGGGATTTGGAGGTGGACGAGCATCATACCATCGAAGATACCGCTCTCGCTTTGGGAGAGTGTCTTTATCAGGCGTTAGGCAGCAAGCGTGGCATTGAACGTTACGGCTATGCCCTCCCGATGGATGATTGCCTCTGTCAGGTGTGTCTGGATTTCGGCGGTCGCCCGTGGCTGGTATGGGAGGCTGAGTTCAAGCGTGAGAAGATAGGGGAGATGCCTACCGAAATGTTTCTGCACTTCTTCAAGTCGCTGAGTGATGCCGCTAAGATGAACCTTAACATCAAGGCGGAAGGACAGAACGAGCACCACAAGATAGAAGGCATCTTCAAAGCGTTGGCGCGTGCGCTGAAGATGGCGGTGAAACGGGATATTTATCATTTTGAGCTGCCCAGTTCAAAGGGGGTGCTTTAGCAAAGCCCCCTATAATGTTCGGATATGGTTTCTATGTTGATAGGGGTGCAGTGCAGTTTGCCTTCATAAAGTTGCGTTTGGGCTTGATAAAGCTGAGGTTTGTTTTCGTCAAGTTGACCTTTGTACTATTAATCCCTGTTTTTTCTTGCCGTATTGTCGCATAAGTCGGGGTTTATCTGTAATTTTGTAGTCGAATAAATATATAAAGTAATTATGTCGCATTTGGCTCCCTTGATAGCTGATTTAGCTCTGATATTGATTTGTGCAGGCATGATGACCCTGCTTTTTAAGAAGTTGAAGCAACCTTTAGTGCTGGGATATGTGGTGGCGGGATTCCTTGCCAGCCCCCACATGCCTTATACGCCTTCGGTGGTAGATACGGCACACATACAGACGTGGGCGGACATAGGTGTTATCTTCCTGCTCTTTGCGTTGGGGCTGGAGTTTAGTTTCAAGAAGATTGTCAAGGTGGGAGGGGCGGCTGTCATTGCCGCGTGCACCATCATCTTTTGCATGATACTGCTGGGCGTGATGGTTGGTGCCTGCTTTGGCTGGCAACGGATGGATTGTCTCTTCTTGGGCGGTATGATTGCGATGTCATCCACCACTATCATTTATAAGGCGTTTGACGATTTAGGACTGCGCAAGAAGCAGTTTGCGGGGTTGGTGCTCAGCGTGCTTATTTTGGAAGATATTCTTGCTATTGTATTGATGGTGATGCTCTCTACGATGGCGGTGAGCAATAATTTCGAAGGCGTGGAGATGCTGGGGAGCATTGCCAAACTGGTTTTCTTCCTTATCCTTTGGTTTGTGGTGGGTATTTATCTGATTCCGGTGCTGTTGAAGAGTTGCCGTAAGTTGATGAGCGAGGAAACCTTGTTGATTGTCTCCCTCGGGCTTTGCTTCGGCATGGTGGTGATGGCGGCGCATACCGGTTTCTCGGCAGCTTTTGGTGCCTTTATAATGGGCTCTATCTTTGCAGAAACGGTGGAGGCGGAGAGCATCGAGCGATTGGTGAAACCGGTGAAGGACTTGTTTGGCGCTATCTTCTTCGTGTCGGTCGGCATGATGGTGGACCCGGCGATGATTGTGGAGTATGCAGGGCCTATTGTTGCGATAACGCTGGCGGTCATTCTTGGCCAGTCCTGTTTCGGAACGCTGGGGGTATTGCTGTCGGGACAACCGTTGAAGACAGCATTGCAGTGCGGTTTCAGTTTGACACAGATAGGCGAATTTGCCTTTATCATTGCTTCGTTAGGCGTTTCGTTAGGTGTCACCAGTCAGTTTCTCTATCCCATCGTGGTGGCGGTATCTGTTATCACCACGTTTCTGACTCCCTATATGATTCGCTTGGCGGAACCTACTTCCAACTTTGTGGATGCGCACTTGCCTGAAAAGTGGCGGAAATTCCTGAACCATTACGCTTCCGGCTCCCAGCCGGTGAACCACGATAGTTTGTGGAAGAAGCTGATTCTCTCGTTGGTGCGGATTACGCTGGTCTATTCTATCATTTGCGTGGCGATTATCGCTTTGGCGTTCCGTTTCGTGGTTCCTCTCTTACAGCATAGTCTGCCCGGTTTTTGGGGAAGCTTGCTTTCGGCAATGGTCATTATTCTCTGCATTGCTCCCTTCTTGCGTGCCATTATGATTAAGAAGAACCATTCTGTGGAGTTCGTGATGTTGTGGAACGACAGTCGCGGAAACCGTGCGCCGTTGTTGGCAACCATTGTGTTGCGTCTGTTGCTGGGCATTTCGTTTGTGATGTTCGTCATTGCCGGATTGTTCAAATGGTCGGTGGGATTGGTGTTTGGGGTGGCACTGTTGCTGGTGATATTGATGGTGTTCTCCCGGCGGTTGAAAAAGCAGTCTATCTTGATAGAGCGGACTTTCTTTCAGAACCTTCGCTCACGCGATATACGTGCGGAGTATATGGGAGAGAAGAAACCCGAATATGCCGGACGTTTGCTGTCGCGCGACTTGCATTTGGCCGACTTTGTGGTTCCCGGTGAATCGGAGTGGGCGGGCAAGACGCTGGCGGAGTTAAATTTCGGAAAGAAGTATGGCATTCATGTCGTTTCCATCCTCCGCGGCAGGAAACGGATTAACATACCGGGAGCATCCGTTTGTCTTTTTCCGCAGGACAAGATACAAGTCATCGCTACGGATGAGGAACTGAATCTTTTTGGTGAGGCGCTGGACAAGGCCGCTGCCATGCAGATGGATGTGATAGAGAAGAGCGAGACGAAATTGTGCCAGTTCCGTGTGGACGAACATTCGCCCTTCCTGAACAAGACGCTGAAGGAGGCGGGCATCCGTGAGAAATACCATTGCCTGATAGTGGGCGTTGAACGAGGTGACAACACCCTGCACGCCCCCAATCCGTATGAACCTTTTGCGGAAGGTGATGTGGTGTGGATTGTCGGTGAGATTCACGATGTCTATCAGCTTACCAACTCACCATATAATTATAATGAAGAATAAAGAATAACTTTGTGGTACAATTTGCATGCACACTCTAATTCTTCACTCTTCATTCTTTATTTTTTTAGAGTTTGTTCAGTATCTTATCCATCACCCAATTGGTCAGCGTGGCGCTTTCTCCGTTGCATGTGCAGGTGGACTTTCCTAACAGATGGTCCACTACAGCTTGGATAAGCGGTTGCTGGACGTAGATGGGATTCTCTACGATGATTTCTTCTCGTCCCCGCTCCGTTTGCAGTGTAATGGGATCGTAGGTGAATACGGAGAAGCAAATCCTTCCTTTGTCCCCAATGATCTCGATGCGGTCTTCGCGGGCGGATTCGTGAGCGACAAAACACCACGAACCGCTGCCTACCAGTCCGTTGTCGAATTGGAAGCAAGCGCTCAGGGTGTCTTCTGCCGGATATAGCCCGCCCCGGTTGCTTTTATAGCCGTTGGCTTCGAGGATGCAACCGAAAATCTCTTGCAAGAGGTCTATCTGGTGAGGTGCGAGGTCGTAGAAGTAGCCGCCACCGGCAATGTCCGGTTGTACGCGCCACGGCAGGTTCTCTTTGTTGTGGTCGAGGTCTCGGGGAGGCTGTGCGAAACGGATTTGGATGTTGATGACGTTGCCAATTTCTCCTTCCGTTATCAGCGATTTCACTTTTTGGAAATAAGGCAGGTAGCGGCGGTAGTAAGCGACAAAGCATGGCACACCGGTTTCTTGAGAGATGCGGTTGATGCGGCAACACTCTTCGTAAGTGACAGCCATCGGCTTCTCGATATAGACGGGTTTGCCTGCCTTCATTGACATAATGGCGTAGGTGGCGTGCGATGAAGGAGGGGTAGCTATATATACGGCATTCACTTCCTTGTCATCAATCAGTTCTTGCGCGTCATCGTACCATTTGGGAATACCTCTCTCTTCGGCATAGGTTTTAGCCTTGTTGCTGTGTCTGCTCATCACGGCAACGACTTCCGAATTCTCTATCTTCTGAAAGGCGGGGCCGCTTTTATATTTGGTCGCTTCTCCACAACCGATAAATCCCCATTTTATTATTTTCTCGCTCATTTCTATAATATGTTAATGTGCGCATTCTCACATTTTATTCATCAAAATCAAATTCAAAGTCGAAATCATCTATATATTCGGGAGTGATGAACTCCTCAAGGCTGCGGCGGTCCTTTTTGGTCGGGCGCCCGGTACCTTTGGCACGGTTGACGAAACCGCTGATGCGGCTCATCTCCAGCAGTTCGTATTGATCGGGCGTGGTCACGTTTTCCATCATTTCATTGACGACTTTTGCGCCGACCCGTTTTTCAATGGCTTGCAGCACCTTGAATGAGTAGGTGACGGGTGGTTTGCGTACTTGGATAACGTCTCCCGGTTTCACGGTACGTGCCGCTTTCGCTTGTGCTCCGTTTATGCTGACACGCCCTTTTTTACAGGCTTCGGCGGCGATGGTGCGTGTCTTGAAGATGCGTACCGCCCACATCCATTTATCGATTCTGGCTTCGCTCATTTCTTGTTGTATTGATTCATCGTGATATCTATGCCTGCCAGGCAGAAACTTTTGATAATATCTCCGGCAGTTTTCAATCGTTCTTCCATGGTTTTCCAATCTTCATCGGTGAAGTGTCCCAATACAAAATCAATCTGCCCTCCGCGGGGAAAGTCGTTGCCGATGCCAAACCGCAGACGGGCGTAATTCTGTGTGCCCAATGTGGCGGCAATGTGTTTCAGTCCGTTGTGTCCGGCATCGCTTCCTTTGCCTTTCAGGCGTAGCGTGCCGAAGGGGAGTGCGAGGTCGTCCACCACTATCAGGACGTTTTCCAAAGGGATGTTCTCTTTCTGCATCCAGTAGCGCACGGCATTTCCGCTGAGGTTCATATAAGTAGAAGGCTTTAGCAGCAACAGTTGGCGTCCTTTGACCGACAACGTTGTAGTGAAACCATAACGGCCATCGGAGAAGGTGATGCCTGCCGCTTTTGCCAGTGCATCCACTACCATAAATCCGATGTTGTGGCGGGTTTCGTGATATTCGGGTCCGATGTTACCTAATCCTACAATTAAGTATTTCATTGAATTCAGTTTTTGGGTAGAAAAGAACGCGGATTATCGCAACTTTTCGCGGAAATCGGTTGAAATCTGCGTAGGCTGCGTTAATCCGCGTTCCTATGTATTTTTGAGTCTGTCTCTTAAGCTGAGTAGATTAGTTGTTGGCAGCTGCAGCGGCACCTCTTGCGGCACGAGTCAGCTTAACGGCGCATACCACAGCTTCTTTGGCGTTCAGCAATTCCAGTCCTTCGTATTGCAATTCGCCAACTTTGATGGTCTTGCCGAGTCCCAAGTGAGAAACGTTGACAATCAGTCTTTCGGGAATGCTGTTGTACAAAGCTCTTACTTTCAGTTTACGTATCTGGAGAGCCAGCTTACCACCGGCTTTCACACCTTCTGCCAAACCTTCCATTTGTACGGGAACTTCCATAACGATGGGTTTGGATTCATCAATCTGATAGAAGTCAACGTGCAGGATGGTATCCTTTACAGGGTGGAATTGGATATCCTTCATAATGGCATTAACTTTTTTGCCATCGATAATCAGGTCCACTACATAGATGTGGGGAGTGTAAACCAATTTGCGCAGACCTTCTGCAGGTACAGTGAAGTGGATATTTTCGCCACCACCATAGAGTACGCAAGGTACACCGTTGTCTTTACGAATAGCTTTCAGCGCTCTAGCTTGTTCCGAAGAGCGTTCTGCAATAGTTCTTGCAGTTCCTTTTACTTCAATTGATTTCATTTTTTTAATTTTTTTGTGTTACTCTAAATTAAGTAATTCTTTGCTTAATTCACCATCACACGGCGTGGTTTCCACGCGATGTTGCAAAAAAGCGGTGCAAAAGTACTGCTTCTTTTCGAATTATCAAAAAAAGTGTATCAAAAATCAATGTCTATTTTGATTTCTTCTTCTAGTGAAGAGGATTTCCTTTCTTTTCCAAAAGATTCTTCTTTGTGGGCATTTGCGGTTTCCGCTCCTTCGTAGGATTTGGAGTAGCACCCCTGTTGTTCCTGAATGAAACCGATGGCTTGTTGGAGTCCCGTCATGAATTTTTCGAAATCTTCCTTGTAGAGGAAAATCTTGTGTTTCTCAAAACTAACCTGAGGGTCATCTCCTTCGCCCATTACTATTTTTTTGCTTTCGGTGATGGCGAGAAACATTTCGTCTTTTCTGTTTTTCTTGACGTCCAAATAGTAGATGCGCTTGCCGGCTTTGATGGATTGGGAGAACACAATTTCTTTGTCGTTCATATCCGCTACGCTTTTCTTCTTAAAATCTTCCATACGTATAATAAGTCTCAATTTTGATTTATTCTTTAACATCTGTAGCTCGTCCTTCGTAACTTGTCTCTTGTATCTTGTCACTCGTCACTCATTACTCGCCATTCATAGCTTATAGCTTCTTTATCGGCCTCAAAATTGATGATTTTTTTTAAACTATCAAAAGAAAATGGGCGGATAATCAATATCTGCATTAAAAAATGTGATTTATTTATGTAAACTCATTAAAAATGCCTACTTTTGCGGCTGTTAAAACACTACAACATTACATAGAATTATGATCAACAGAGTTCTTATTCGTCTTAAGATTATACAGATTGTATATGCTTACTATCAGAATGGCAGTAAAAATTTAGACTCAGCGGAGAAGGAATTGTTTTATAGCCTATCAAAGGCGTACGACCTTTACAATTATCTGCTGATGCTGATGGTCGCTTTGACAAACTATGCGCAAAAGCGTATTGATGCGGCTAAATCGAAGTTGGCTCCCACCGCGGCGGAGCTGTATCCCAATATGAGGTTTGTGGAAAACAAGTTCATAGCCCAATTGGAAGTGAACAAGCAGTTGGCGGATTTTGCAGCCAACCAGAAACGTACGTGGGACAACGAAGACGATTTCGTTAAGAGGTTGTTTGAGAAAATTGTGGAGTCAGATATATATAAGGAATATATGGCTTCTGAGGACAAGTCTTACGAATGCGACCGTGAATTGTGGCGGAAGTTGTACAAGACTTTCATCTTTAATAATGAAGAGTTGGATAGCCTGCTCGAAGACCAGAGTCTTTATTGGAACGATGACAAGGAGATTGTAGATACCTTTGTCTTGAAGACCATCAAGCGCTTTGACGAGAAAAATGGGGCTAACCAGATGTTGTTGCCCGAATTTAAGGATGAGGAAGACCGGGAGTTTGCCCGCCGCTTGTTCCGCCGTTCTATTCTGAATAGTGATTACTACCGTCATCTCATCAGCGAGAATATTCGTA
>NZ_JAICZW010000201.1 GCF_029057325.1 Bacteroides sp.
CACGTGGAGCGACTCTTATCCTTACAACAGCATCTCCATCTATGCTTTCCATCCGATGTACACGGACTTGAGCCGGCTGGGGATACTAAAGGACAAGCAGCTGATGGCAGACTTCGACAAACGTCGGAAAGAGTTGAACGCCCTGCCTGCCGTGGACTACGAAGCGGTGAACCGGACGAAATGGGAGTATTTCCACCTCATCTTCAAGCAAGAGGGCGAAAAGGTATTGGCTTCGAAAGCCTTCAAGGAATTCTACGCCGCCAACAAGGAGTGGTTGCAACCGTATGCTGTGTTCAGCTATCTGCGCGATACCTACCAGACACCCAACTTCCGTGAGTGGCCCAAATACTCCACCTACGACACCCAAGAGATAGAGCAATTGTGTGAGCCTACTTCTACTGATTATCCGCGCATCGCCATCTATTACTATATCCAGTTCAACCTGCATCTGCAACTACTTGCCGCCACCGAGCATGCTCGTGCCAACGGCGTGGTGCTGAAAGGAGACATTCCCATCGGTATCAGCCGCAACAGCGTGGAAGCATGGAAAGAACCCCATTACTTCAACCTGAACGGACAGGCGGGTGCACCACCCGATGACTTCTCCGTGAACGGGCAGAACTGGGGCTTCCCCACCTATAACTGGGACGTGATGGAAAAAGACGGCTATACCTGGTGGATGAAGCGTTTCCGCAAGATGTCGGAGTATTTCGACGCCTATCGCATCGACCATATCCTCGGTTTCTTCCGCATCTGGGAAATACCGATGAACGCTGTACACGGACTACTGGGGCAATTTGTCCCCGCCCTGCCCATGACGCGCGAAGAGATAGAAAGCTACGGACTGGCGTTCCGCGAAGAGCTCTTCCTGAAGCCCTATATCCACGAATACTTCCTCGGACAGATGTTCGGTCCGCACACCGACTACGTGAAGCAGACCTTCATTGAACCGACTAACACGTGGGAGATTTACCGCATGCGCCCCGAATTCGATACCCAACGCAAGGTGGAAGCCTTCTTTGCCGACAAGACGGATGAGGACAGTATCTGGATTCGCGACGGTCTGTACGCCCTTATCAGCAACGTATTGTTCGTGCCAGACCGTACCGATCCGCACAAATACCATCCGCGCATCGGTGTGCAGCACGACTATATCTACCGGGCGCTGAACGACTGGGAGAAAGCATGCTTCAACCGTCTGTACGATCACTACTATTACCACCGTCACAACGATTTCTGGGGAAAGCAGGCGATGAAGAAGTTGCCGCAGCTGACGCAATCCACCCGTATGCTGGTATGCGGTGAAGATTTGGGTATGATTCCCGACTGCGTGGCTTGGGTGATGAACGACCTGCGCATCCTTTCCTTGGAGATACAGCGCATGCCGAAAGACCCGAAGCAGGAGTTCGGCCATCCCGAGTGGTATCCGTACCGGTCGGTCTGTACCATCTCCACGCACGATATGTCCACCCTGCGCGGCTGGTGGGAAGAGGACTTCCAGCAGACGCAGCGTTACTACAACCATGCGCTTGGCCATTACGGCGATGCGCCTGCCGTGGCAACGCCCGAACTTTGCGAGGAAGTGGTGCGCAACCATCTCCACAGCAACTCTATCCTCAGCATCCTTTCGCTGCAAGACTGGATGTCAATGGACGGTAAGTGGCGCAACCCCAACGTACAGGAAGAGCGTATTAACGTTCCTGCCAATCCGCGCCATTACTGGCGCTGGCGTATGCACCTGACATTGGAGCAGTTGATGAAAGCCGACAGCCTGAATGAGAAGATTAAGAGTCTGATTGAACAGACCGGAAGATAAGGGGGGGCTCACTCCGATACCTGATAAGAAGGTGTGTCGTAATACACGATGCGCCTTCTTTTTTTCATTGACTATAAAAATCGACTCATTTTTTTAAGCTGCGATATTTTGAGGATTTCTTTGGTTTATGTGTTCGCACCATCTAAATAGAACAACCATAAGCTCATAAAACGGTCTAATCAGCCAATCCATACCTTCTTTAGTCATTTTTGCACACATCTTTTTTATATTGAAGGCAATGGTAAAGAAGGCAAAGTCCATGAAGACCTTATCCTTTCCAAAATGGCGGAAACGTTTGTAATTCATATTGTTTTTCATTTGTCCGAACACGGCTTCCGGTTCTA
>NZ_JAICZW010000202.1 GCF_029057325.1 Bacteroides sp.
GAACTTTGTCAATGCCTTTCTGAAGGCCATCTACTGCGTGTATAGCGAGATGGAGCAGTTTCGCGACCGTCCGCTGAAAGGCTTGTTGCAGACCTTGCAAGTCATCCTGTGGCTGGTGGGTGGCATCGTCATAGTGGGCGAGCTGATAGGGCGCGACCCACTCTCTCTGCTGGCCGGATTGGGTGCTTCGGCCGCCATACTGATGCTGGTGTTCAAAGACAGCATCATGGGCTTTGTCTCCGGCGTTCAGCTTTCGGCCAACGATATGTTGAAGGTGGGCGACTGGATTGCCATGCCTAAGTATGGTGCCGACGGAACGGTGATAGAGGTTACGCTGAACACCGTGAAGGTGCGCAATTGGGACAATACCATTACGACCATTCCCCCTTACTTGCTTGTCAGCGATTCCTTTCAGAACTGGCGAGGTATGCAGGAGAGCGGCGGGCGGCGGGTGAAGCGCAGCATCAATATCGACATGACCAGTGTGAAGTTCTGCACGCCCGAAATGTTGGAGAAGTACCGCAAGATTCAGCTGCTGAAGGAGTATGTGGAGCAGACGGAACAGGTGATAAGAGCGTATAACGAGGAGCACAGCATTGACAATTCCATCCTGGTCAACGGGCGTCGCCAGACCAATCTGGGCGTGTTCCGTGCCTATCTCACCGCCTATCTGAAGAGCCTTCCCACCGTCAACAAAGAGCTGTCCTGTATGGTGCGTCAGCTTCAGCCTACCGATCGTGGCATTCCCATAGAGCTCTATTTCTTCAGTGCCATCAAGGAGTGGGTTCCCTACGAAGGCGTGCAGGCCGATGTCTTCGACCATGTGCTGGCCATCATTCCCGAATTCGACTTGCAAGTGTTCCAGTTGCCTTCAGGCAGGGATTTTCATAAAAATGCGCTGCTTTTTTAGGTGCGGATAATGCGGATGCCTCCTTTGTCTGATAAAAAATGAAAGCTGGCTCCTCACCGTCATTCGTGTCTGAAAGATAAAGACATGTCTTAAATGGGATGAAAGTGCGTGCTCGGATGGATACATTGAGCCGCATTTTTCAGTTCCGTTTCCAGAAGTCCGGCGTAAAGAGCAATAATACGGTGAACAGTTCCAAACGGCCTAACAGCATCAGGATGGCTGACAGCCATTTGGCCACATCAGGCAGTGCGTTCCATGAGAAGGCGGGGCCGAAGGCTCCCAATCCGGGGCCGGTATTGCCAAGGCTTGATACTACGACCCCTATCGCTTCGGTAAACGGAATGTCTAGTGCCAGCAAGATCAATATACCGGCAAACGCTATCAGACAGAAAAGAAACGTGAAAGCCAGTACGGTGGATTGCAGGGTGGGGGGAATGATTTGCTTGTTCAGGCGTATGGGCAACACGGCGTTGGGATGAAGCAGGCGCTTGAACTCGTTTTTGGTGATGCGTTGCAGGATGACGAGACGGATGCACTTCATGCCTCCCGATGTACTGCCTGCACAAGCGCCTATCAACATCAGCAGGGGTGCTATTCCCCAAGCCAAGGCGGGCCACGTCATATAGTCGTTGGTGGCGAATCCTGTAGAAGTCTGTATCGAAATCACTTGGAAGAGCGAAGTGCGGAAGGCGGTTTCCACATCCATCGGGGTTTTCAGGCAGAGGATGATGGTGATGCCCAGAGTGAATCCGGCTACGCAACTGCAATAGAATTTCAGTTCGGCGTCGCCCAGACTCTTCTTGAACCGTCCGGTGACGAAAAGCAACAGCAGGGTGAAGTTGATGCCCGAAATGAAC
Organism: Bacteroides sp.; assembly: GCF_029057325.1. Lineage (GTDB taxonomy): Bacteria > Bacteroidota > Bacteroidia > Bacteroidales > Bacteroidaceae > Bacteroides. The sequence goes on from NZ_JAICZW010000202.1 coordinate 1,768, forward strand.
ATGAAGACAGACAGCACATATTCGATGTAGGGCGAATGATAGTAGGCTATGCTTGCCGTCCGTGTAGAGAATCCTCCGGTGCCGGTGGCGGCAAAGGCATGGCAGATGCTGTCGAACCAACTCATCCCGCCCAAAGCGAGAAGAAGTGTGGCAGTCAGCGTCAGCCCGGTGTAGAGGATCCATATCCATCGGGCGGTGATGCCGATGCGCGGGTGCACTTTGTCGTGTGTGGGGCCGCTGGCCTCGGCGGCGAATACCTGTACGCCATTGATGCCGAAGATGGGCAGTACGGCGATGGTGAAGAGGATGATTCCCAATCCGCCTATCCATTGTGTCATGCTACGCCAGAACAGCAGTCCGTGTGGCAGGGCTTCTATGTCATCCAGTATGGTGGCTCCCGTACTGCTCACTCCCGACATGGTTTCAAAGAAAGCGTTTGTCAGGTCGGGTATGTAGCCACTCAGGTAGAAAGGCCACATGCCGAAGAGGGAGAATACGACCCATGCCAATGAGACGACTAAATAGCCGTCGCGCCGTGTCAATTGCCGTTCGTACCCTTTGCCAAGTGCCAGCAACACCGTGCCGCAACCGGCGGTGAGTCCTATTGAATAGAGGAAGGCATGCAAATCGTCTTCTTTATAGAACAATGAGACACCTGCACATATCAGCATCATGACAGTCTCTATCCATAAGAGGTGGCCAAGCACCGTATAGGTCATTTTCTTGTGTATCATATTTCTTATTTTGGGGGAGTTAGGAGGAGTTGAAGGAGTTGTCACTGCGCTTCGCTCCGTTAGGAGTTAAAGCCGATAGTTTTGTTAGTGACTAATGATTAACAGGAGTATCGGCTTTAACTCCTTTAACTTCTTTAATTAAAGAATTTCTCTATCTTCTTAATCATCATGCTCAGGCAGAACACCACTACGTGGTCGCCCGGCAGGATGACTGTATTTCCCGTCACCACTACTCCCTCGCCGTTGCGTATCAGTCCGCCAATGGTGGTTCCTTTCGGCAGTCCCAGATCCTTCACCGGATGGCGGGTGATTCTTGACTTTTCCTTTACGGTGAATTCCGCGACTTCGGCGTTGGCGAAGGCAAGGCTCTTGACGTTGCTCACGTCGGCATCCAGCATCATCTGGTAGATGTGTCCGGCGGCAATCATCTTCTTGTTGATGACGGCCCCGATATCCAGACTCTCTGCCATGCCGATGTAGTCGATGTTCTCCACTTCTGCCACCGTCTTGCTCACGCCCATGCGTTTGGCGGCAAGGCAGGCGAGGATGTTGGTCTCCGAGTTACCGGTCAGTGCCACGAAAGCTTCCGTGTTCTTCAGTCCCTCTTCCACCAGCAGGTCCATGTCGCGCCCGTCGCCGTTGATAATCATGGTGTGGTCGTCCAGCAGTTCGGTCAGCCGGTTGCAACGGTTCAGGTCGTTTTCTATGATTTTCACTTGCATGTAGTCGGGCACGTACTGGGCGGTGCGCACGGCAATGCGGCTGCCTCCCATGATCATTACGTTGCGCACGTCGGCATAGTCTTCTTTGCCGGCTATCTTGCGTATATAGGGCACGTACTTGCGGGTGGTGGTGAAATAGACGATGTCGTGCAGGTGTATGGAGTCGTCTCCGCGGGGAATCATGGTTTCGTTGCCCCGCTTGATGGCCACCACGTGATAGGGCAGGTCAGGCCCGCCCAACTGGTAGAGCGGGATGTCCAGTATTTCTGCCTTCTCGCGCATCTTGGTACCTATCAGTACCAATGCGCCTCCGCAGAACTCCCACCATTGGCGCACCCAGCTCATGCGCACGGATGATACAATCTCCTTGGCGGCGAGCATTTCCGGATAAATCAGTGAATCCACTCCCAGTTTCCGGAAGAACTCTTTGTTTTTAGGCAGCAGGTATTCGTAGTTGTCGATGCGTGCCACGGTCTTTTGCGCTCCCAGGTTGGAGGCAAGCATGCATGCGGTCATGTTCCGGCTCTCGTCAGGGGTGACGGCGATGAACAGGTCGGCTTCGTTTGCCCTCACTTCCCGTAATCCATTGATGGAGGTCGGAGAGGCCACGACTGTCATCAGGTCGAAGTTGGTGCTGAGTGTGCTCAGCCTCTCTTCGCTGTCGTCCATCAGGATGATGTCTTGCTTCTCGTAAGAGAGCAGCTTTGCCAAATGTGTGCCTACCGCGCCGGCACCTGCGATAATTATCTTCATTTCGTTAATTGAAATTGACAGTTGATAGTTGACAGTTGATAATTGTCAATTATCAACTGTCAACTGATTAAAAATTCCCTCTTCATCCGTCCCGCACAGGTGGTGCAGTTCTTGCATGCTGCCGTGCTCGATAAAGGTGTCGGGCACGCCGATGCGTTGCACCAGCGGGGTATATCCGTGGTCTGCCATGAACTCCAGCACGGCACTGCCCATGCCGCCCTGTCGTACGCCGTCTTCGATGGTGATTACTTTCCGGAAATTGCGTCCCACTTCGTGCAGCAGTTCTTCGTCCAGCGGTTTCAGGAAGCGCAGGTCGTAGTGGGCGATGGAGATGCTCCGCTCTTTTTCAGCCCGTTCGATGGCTTTTGCGGCGACGTTCCCTATCGGGCCGATGGTCACTACGGCGATGTCGTTTCCCGCTTTCAGTTTTCGTCCTTTGCCTACCGGAATCTCTTCCAGCGGGCACTTCCAGTCTTGCAACACGCCCCGTCCGCGAGGGTAGCGGATGACGAACGGTCCTTTGCCGGGCAGTTGCGCTGTGTACATCAGGCGGCGCAGTTCGTGCTCGTCCATTGGGGAAGAGATGGTCAGGTTGGGGATGGGACGGAAAAAGGCAAGGTCGAATACGCCGTGATGGGTCGGTCCGTCTTCGCCCACCAGTCCGGCACGGTCGAGGCACAGCACCACCGGTAGCCGCAACAGGGCGATATCGTGTATCACGTTGTCGTATGCCCGTTGCATGAACGAGGAGTAGATGTTGCAGAAAGGCTGCATTCCCTCTTTGGCCATTCCGCCGGAGAAGGTGGCGGCGTGACCTTCGGCGATACCCACGTCGAAAGCGCGGTCGGGCATTGCTTTCATCAGCTTGTTCATGGAGCATCCCGTGGGCATGGCAGGCGTTACGCCGATAATCTTCGGGTTCTGTTTCGCCAGCTCGACGAGTGTCTCGCCGAACACATCCTGGAAGAGGGGAGGCAGGTTGCCGGTGTCTGCCTGTATGCGTTCCCCCGTCTCCGGGTCAAACTTGCCCGGCGCGTGCCAGATTTCCGGGTTCTTCTCCGCCGGCTCAAATCCTTTTCCTTTGACGGTGTGCAGATGCAGGATTTTAGGTCCTTGCATGTCTTTGATGTCTCGCAGGACACGGGCTATGTTTTTTACGTCGTGCCCGTTGATGGGGCCGAAGTAGCGGATATTCATCCCCTCGAAGATGTTCTGCTGCTGGGCGGCGATGGATTTCAGGCTATTGGAGAAGCGGATGAGTGCCTTGCGGCGTTCCTCGTTCAGTAGCCCCATCTTGAACAGCAGTTGTGACAACTTGAAGCGTAGTTGGTTGTAGCGGTTGCTGGTGGTCAGGTTGAAGAGGTATTGCTTCATGCCACCCACGCTCCGGTCTATTGACATGTCGTTGTCGTTCAGTATGATAATCAGGTTGTTCGGGGTGGATGATACGTTGTTCAGCCCCTCGAAGGCCAAGCCGCCGCTCATGCTTCCGTCGCCTATGACGGCCACTACATGCTGTTCTTTCTCACCCTTTCGGGCTGCCGCCACAGCCATGCCGAGGGCTGCCGAGATGGAATTCGACGCATGTCCGCAGGCGAAAGTGTCATATTCGCTCTCTTCCGGTGAGGGGAAAGGACGTATGCCTTTGAATTTTCGGTTGGTGGAGAATGCTTTGCGGCGTCCGGTCACTATCTTGTGACCGTATGCCTGATGCCCCACGTCCCATACGATGCGGTCGTAAGGGGTGTTGAATACGTAATGCAGGGCTACAGTCAGTTCCACCATTCCCAGGCTGGCGGCAAAGTGTCCTGGATTGCACGAAACCTTCTCGATAATGTCTTGCCTCAGCTCTTTACAGACTTCGGGAAGCTGGTCCACGCTGAGTTGGCGTAAATCTTCGGGGAATGTAATGTTGTTTAGCAAGTTATATGTTGTTGGTTCTGTTTTCATTCTAATCTGAGCATTACAAAATGCAAAAATAGCAAAAGAAAACGATGTTTAGGCGTTTTCGGGAAAAAATATCTGAATCGACGCACGGCTTTTATATTTATAGTCAAACAGCATTGAATGGCGAGAAAAGAAGTTGTCGAAGATGTGTCAAATCTATCTCACTCTCTTTTAGGCACGGATTACATGGATTTCACGGATCCTTTAAGAAAAAAAACGTGTAAATCCGTGTCTAATATTTATCATTTCATTATCCTTTTCTTGTTTTGACTTTACCTATTTTAATCCCCTGTCTCCTTTGCATGCAAGATTGGTGAGGGCGTAATCATAATTATTTACATATTATATCCTCTTCCCGAAAATCCCGTTCTCCTCTATTCTTTCAGACTGCGTCTTTTCCGGTCCTTTTCTGCTCCATGGTTTCTTCGGTGTTTCTTCGGACGTTCTTCGGACATTCTTCGGTCCTAGGGAGGGGAG
>NZ_JAICZW010000203.1 GCF_029057325.1 Bacteroides sp.
GGATATACATATATATAGGTAAGTAACATCGAAAATAGGATATCGTTAGTATTAAGTTTAAATAGATTAATAACCACGCTTTCTCCTTCTCCCCTCCCTACCGGGGAGGGGCCGGGGGAGAGGCTCCAAATTCAAAAGTATGAAGAAATCAATTCTTATCATCATCGCAGTGTTAGTGCTCCTCGCCGTATGGGGAGTGACCGGTTACAACGGACTTGTAACCATGGAAGAGAACGTCAGCAACCAGTGGTCCAACGTAGAGACCCAGTACCAACGTCGTGCCGACCTGATACCGAACCTTGTCAATACCGTCAAGGGATATGCCTCGCACGAACGGGAAACACTGGAGAGCGTGATGCAGGCACGCAGCCAAGCCACGCAAATCAAAGTGAATGCCGACGACCTGACCCCGGAGAAACTCGCCGAATACCAGCAGGCACAAGGTGCCGTGACCTCCGCTCTGGGCAAGCTGCTCGCCGTCAGCGAGAGATACCCCGACCTGAAAGCCAACCAGAACTTCCTGGAACTGCAAGCACAACTGGAAGGCACGGAGAACCGCATCAACGTGGCACGCACCAACTTCAACAACACAGCGAAGGAGTTCAACACCGCCATCCGCCGCTTCCCGAAAAACATCCTTGCCGGACTCTTCGGCTTCGAGAAACGTGCCTACTTTGAAGCGGCTGAAGGAGCCGAACAAGCTCCGAAGGTAGAGTTCTGAACCTAAACACCGTCCCTGCATAGCCCGTGGACATACTACGCAAAGAGCTCAACGCCCTCTACGCAAGCCAGCATCTGGAATACGAGCACCTGGATGAAGCAGTTCTGCACGACTGCCAAGCGAAGATTGCTTCCATGGCAGCCGTCAGCAATGCCTGCTACGTCATCACCGACGCGTCTGCCGACACCTGCTTCATCCATGCCGGCTGGCTGGGCCAGGAGATTCTGCACCTCATCCGCGAAGGGAGGTCAAGCAAGCAGATAGCCGATGTGTTGGACATCAGCATCCACACCGTGAACAGACACCGGCATAATATCTTAGAGAAACTGAGCGTGGGGAATTCCCATGAGGCCATTACGGCAGCTTCGGCTATGAGGTTGCTGTGAGATACTTCCCTTCAATGGTTATAAATCAGTATTGCCCATCCCCCCTCCCCGCACTAACTCTTGCTCTCCGTCTCCGATGTATCGTAAAATTCCGTGCCTAAAATCGTAACACAATGTAAGCAGCGACAGGCTTTTCGGACATCCTCCCGAATTTCCTCCCCTTTTCCTGCACCGTTCTCGCAAAATCCCCTATATTTGCAGCCATTATCAAACTAATCAGACTGACTGAAACGATGAAACATACTTGCAACTATCTGTTCCTTCTTCTTCTCCTCCTGCCCCTGCTCCACGCCTGCAACGGCGACGTGTTTGTGGACGAAGTGAAAGTGCCCCTCACCGAAGCCACCCTCGACGGCGACGGCGACACGCTGACCCTGCGGTTCAACACCTCGGAGTGGCAGTTGAGCAATGTCTATAACAAAGAGTTCACCGGCGTTTTTGCAGGCACGTTCTACACACTGGACGGCACCGATATGGGACGCACCAACTGCCTGCTGGACGGAAAAGGCAAAATCGTGGTCGATTACGCCCCCTACGAAATGACCTTCATCCGCCCCAACGACCGCGAACTGCAAATCCTCCTCGGCGACAATCCCAAGAACGAACCCTTCGAGTTCATCCTAACGGTGGGCGACAAGAACTACTTCCAACAGGAAGAGATACGCATCACCCAGCAGCCCGGCAGCGGCTACGTGATAGACCGCATCGAGTACGACCCCGTGCCGAAGGACGTGCACACCCGGATAGAGGAAGATAACTATCTGATAGACTGCACAGACGATCCCGTGACACGCACCTACAACCTGAGCAAGCGCATGAGGCGCTGTTTTACCTTCCACGGCGATGCCGACCTCTACCTCGTGCCGACGGGCGACGAGCCTCCCACCATCATAGCCCCCGCAGCCGACATCTCGCAAGGCGTGAAACCGGGAACCGATCGCATCGAATACTACCGATACGGCTATAACATGCTCTTCGTGGACATGGAACCGCCCGTCATGCGCACCCTGACCCTGAAGCCGGGCTTCACCAGCATCATGCGCCTCGCCGAATACCAAATCTATACCGCCTACTACACGCTCCATCTGCGCAACGTCAAGACAGGCAACCCCCGCACCGTGCAGGGCAGCATAAAATGTACGAACCCGATAGAGGCGATTACGGCCTATCCGAAACATCATGGGAATAGTGATAAGGTGATAAAGTGATAATGCGATAAGTAATCATGAGAACGATTCATAAACTATGGATAGTCCTGCTCCTCGCCGGGCAGGCCGCCAACAGCCTGCGGGCGCAAAGCTCCGCAACGACTGCCGGGACAGACTCCTTGGCATCTCCCCTTCGGAACGTCATCCACCGCCTCTCTGCGGATGTGCGCCCCGCCTACCTGACTCCCACCAACTACTTCTTCAAGGGAGAAAATGCCAGGCAGCAACCGATGAATGCCTTCTTGTCCGGACACCTGAAATATGGCATCCAGCTCGACCCCGACTCGCGGATCGGGCGGCTCTATCCGCATACCACGCAAGGCATCGGGCTGGCGGTCAACACCCTGTTCAACGCAGAGGAGATGGGCACGCCCGTGGCGCTCTATGCCTTCCAAAGCTCGCGCATCGCAAGCCTCACGCCCCGCCTCTCGCTGGACTATGAGTGGAACTTCGGCGCCTCCTTCGGCTGGAAGAAGTACGACGAAGACTCCAACCCCTACAACCTGGTGACAAGCTCGCGAATCAACGCCTACATCAATCTGGGCTTCTTCCTGAACTGGCAATTGTCGCCCCGCTGGAGCCTGACCGCCGGCGTGGAGGGAAGCCACTTCTCCAACGGAAACTCCCACTACCCCAACGCCGGCATCAACACCATCGGGGCACGGATAGGTGTTGTCCGCAGCTTCGGCGACGCGCAGACCCTGGCCAAAGCAGAAGCTGCCCTGCCGCCCGCCGCCCTGCCCTTCTGTCCGCACGTCAGCTACGACCTCGTCATCTACGGCGCCACCAAGATACGCGGATGGGTGGAGGATTACGGAGGCAGCACACTGGTACCCGGCTCGTTCGGCGTGGTGGGTCTCAACTTCAATCCGATGTACAACTTCCACCGCCTGCTTCGGGCAGGCCTCTCGCTCGACGCGCAGTATGACGAAAGCGCCAACCTACGCGGCCACCTGGCCGGCACGGACGAGTACGGCGACCCGAAGTTCTATCGCCCGCCCTTCAAGGAGCAGTTCAACGTGGGATTGTCGGCACGCTGCGAGTTCGTGATGCCCGTCTTCTCCATCAACTTCGGCATAGGGTATCACTTCCTGCACAAGGGGCCCGACACGAAAGGGTGCTATCAGGTGCTTGCCCTCAAGACCTCGCTCACGCGCAACCTCTATCTGCACACGGGGTATCAGTTGCAGAACTTCCACGACCCGAATCATCTGATGCTGGGGCTGGGGTGGCGGTTTAATAATAAAAGATAAAACGATCATTATCACCTCAAACAAAATATTCCGTTCAACTATTGATTTTCAAATAAGAATGACTACTTTTGCAACAAACATCATGCAATGGGAAATTGGGAAAGAAAACAAGAAGAAAAGAAAGATGTTAAAGAAAAAGATAGAACCAGAAGAGAAAAACTTGCAGGATATTTCTTCGATACTTCTAAACTAATCCTTGCCGGTGTTGTTATAGGTGGTATAACCCCTCTGTATTCCGGAAATGCAAAGGAAATAAACTTATACGTTATAATAGTCGGCGTCATAGCCACTATATTGTTAGCGTGGATTGCAAATAAGATATTAAAACTATAAGATTATGACACAATTAGGTTTGACATTCACGGTTGTCGCCATTGTTGCAGGAGTTTTTGCACTATGGCTGAACACTCGAAAAGGCAAGAAATGGCTTGCAAGTCTATAATACAAAGAACGCGGATGGCACCGATTTCCAAAGCACCGTCCGCGTTCTTTGCATCTAAGAGTCCATATCTCTTCAGCTTAGCCTAACTCCTCTATCGCCTCCCGCAGCTCCTTCACTCCGCCCCATGCCCGGAAGAAGAGGCGCAGCCCCAAAATCAGCCCGATGGCAAGCCCCGTCCAAGCACCATACACGATATACGGATTGCCGAAACGAATCATATCCCCTATCATGCTTGCCAGCATCGGTATGGCAAGCAGCACACTCACGGCAATCCCCATCTTAAAGCTCTGCCGGAAACGCGCCTCCGCCAGGCAGACCTCGCGCACGGCCATCCGGTTGCAATCAATCCTGTTCAGCAGATAGGCCCAGGTGCACTGCCGGATGAGAATCGTCACCAGAAACAGGCTCACCAGCCCCCAAGTCAGCGGACTGAACTCAAATTCGTTCTGCCGCGTAATCTGCCAAAGCAGCATCGGCAGCAGAAACACGATGAACGTGAGCCGCAGCAGCAGCCTTTGCCGCATCTGTTTCACTTTGCTGTCCACCGCCCGGTGCAGCAGTTTGCGGTTCTCCATCTCCAGTCTTCCGAGTCGTTCTTCCATGACACTCCAGTTCTTTTTCAAATCTTCCAGTTCCATACGTTCTAAGTATTTTTTTCAGCTATTCGCCAGTTTGGTTAGTTTATCTTTGATACGTTTCAGTCTCGATGCTACGGTGCCTCGCGGTATGCCTACGATTTCGGCGATGTCCTCATACGAGTTCTCGTCCAGCCACAGCAGGATGATGGCACGCTCGAACTTGCTCAGTCCGGCAATGAGGCGATACATCTCCTTCAGCCGCACGGTGGTTTCATCGTTCTCCGCCTCCAGCCCGTAGAGGGTGTCCAGCGAAGTACGCTCGCCATGCCGCCTCTCCTGCCGGTAGAAGGAGATGCACGTGTTCAGCCCCACCCGGTATATCCATGACGAGAGCTTGCCTTTTCCCTCGTATCGGTCGAACCCCTTCCAGAGGTTGATGACCACCTCCTGATAGAGGTCCTTGAAGTTTTCCCCGTCCGTGGCATACATGTAGCAGATTTTGTATATCACCCGCTTATACTCCGCAATCAGGGAAATGAACTGCTTTTCTTTGTCACATTGTTCCATACCTAATACATTCGTTTTCTATATATGACGCAGAGTTTTCCGATTAGTTCCCCGGAAGGTCTAAAAAAATCACGCCACACATTTCTCGCACAAACTCAAGGCTGTAACCGAAATAATCACTACTTTTGCACATTCAATTGAAAAAACTATTAACTCATGAGTAACCAACGATACATGATGCGAGGCGTCAGTGCATCGAAAGAGGATGTACACAACGCCATCAAGAATATCGACAAAGGTATTTTTCCGCAGGCTTTCTGCAAAATTATCCCTGACATTTTGGGCGGTGACCCGGAGTATTGTAACATTATGCACGCCGACGGTGCAGGCACCAAGTCGAGCCTTGCCTATATGTACTGGAAGGAGACCGGCGACCTCAGCGTATGGAAAGGCATCGCGCAAGACGCCCTGATTATGAACATCGACGACCTGCTGTGCGTGGGCGCCGTGGACAACATCCTCGTCTCCTCCACCATCGGACGCAACAAGCTGCTGGTGCCCGGCGAAGTCATCTCCGCCATCATCAACGGCACGGACGAACTGCTGGCCGAACTTCGTGAAATGGGTGTAGGCGTATATGCCACCGGCGGCGAGACGGCCGACGTGGGCGACCTGGTGCGCACCATCATCGTGGACTCCACCGTGACCTGCCGCATGAAGCGGAGCGATGTCATTAACAACGCCAACATCCGTCCGGGCGACGTGATTGTAGGTCTCGCCTCCTACGGACAAGCTACCTACGAGAAGGAGTACAACGGCGGCATGGGCAGCAACGGACTGACCTCGGCACGCCACGACGTCTTCGCCAAATACCTTGCCGAGAAGTATCCCGAAAGCTACGACAAAGCCGTGCCCGAAGAACTGGTCTACAGCGGCGGACTGAAACTGACGGACAGCGTGGAAGGCAGTCCGCTGGATGCCGGAAAGCTGGTTCTCTCCCCCACTCGCACCTATGCGCCGGTGGTGAAGAAGCTGCTTGATGCCCTTCGTCCCGAAATCCACGGCATGGTGCACTGCTCCGGCGG
>NZ_JAICZW010000204.1 GCF_029057325.1 Bacteroides sp.
CGGACGTGACGACGGCGCGGAAAGTATTGCCGGAAAACAGCGCTTATTGGATGAGCCTGAACGGAGATTGGAAATTCAGTTGGGTGCCCGAACCCGATAAACGTCCGAAGGACTTCTACCGTACGGACTACGATGTCAGCGATTGGGATGTCATCCCCGTACCGTCCAACTGGAACATGTATGGCATTCAGAAGGACGGGACACAGAAATATGGTACCCCCATTTATGTGAACCAGCCGGTCATCTTCCAGCACAAGGTGGCTGTGGACGATTGGCGTGGAGGCGTGATGCGTACACCGCCCGCTCATTGGACCACCTACAAACACCGGAACGAAGTAGGCTCCTATCGCCGCGAGTTCACGCTTCCCGAGAATTGGGAAGGCCGCGAGGTGTTCATCGACTTCGACGGTGTGGATTCGTTCTTCTATTTGTGGATTAACGGACGCTATGTGGGATTCTCCAAAAACTCCCGCAACGTGGCCAGCTTCAATATCTCTCCCTATCTGGTGAAAGGGAAGAACGTGGTGGCTGCCGAAGTCTATCGCAGCTCCGACGGTTCGTTCCTCGAGGCGCAGGACATGTTCCGCCTGCCGGGTATCTTCCGTACGGTGGCATTGACTTCTGTTCCGAAGGTGCATGTACGCGATTGGGTGGTGACGCCGGACCTGAACGCCTCTTTGGATGAAGGCACCTTGTCCATCGAAGCCGACATCCGCAACTTCGACAAGAAAGAAGCCAAAGGCTATAGCATGACCTATTCGCTCTATGCCAACGACCTCTATTCGGATGAAACCACGTTGGTGGCTGCCGGTGTGGCTACCGCTGCCGTCAATCCGGTTGCAAAGGACGAAATCGTATCTTGCAAGACCACGCTTACGCAAAAGGCTCCCAAATTGTGGTCGGCTGAGAAACCCTATCGCTATACGCTGGTAGGAGAGCTGAAAGACAAGAAAGGACGCACCGTGGAAATCGTCTCTACCTATATCGGTTTCCGTAAGGTGGAAATAAAAGAGACGCCCGCATCCGAGGATGAGTTCGGGTTGGCAGGACGCTACTATTACATCAATGGCAAGACCGCAAAATTGAAGGGAGTCAACCGTCATGAGACGAATCCCGTTGTGGGCCATGCCGTCACTCGCGAGCAGATGGAGCAGGAAGTGATGCTGATGAAGCGTGCCAATATCAACCATGTGCGCAACTGCCATTATCCGGACGATCCTTACTGGTATTATCTGTGTGACAAATATGGCATCTATCTGGAGGATGAAGCCAACATCGAATCTCACGAATACTATTACGGCAAGGCTTCGCTGTCCCATCCGGTAGAGTGGGAGAATGCGCATGTGGCCCGTGTCATGGAGATGGTGCACAGCCATGTCAACCATCCTTCCATCGTCATCTGGTCGTTGGGTAATGAAGCCGGTCCGGGCAAGAACTTCGTCACGGCATACAATGCCCTGAAGGCGTTCGACCTTTCCCGCCCCGTGCAGTACGAGCGCAATAATAATATTGTAGATATGGGTTCTAACCAATATCCTTCCATCGCTTGGACGCGTGAAGCCGTGAAAGGTACCTACAAAATCAAGTATCCTTTCCACATATCGGAATATGCACACTCCATGGGTAATGCCTGCGGCAATCTGGTGGACTATTGGGATGCCATCGAATCGACCAACTTTTTCTGCGGCGGTGCCATTTGGGATTGGGTCGATCAGTCCATGTACAATTATACACCGGATGGAACGAAGTACCTTGCTTACGGCGGTGACTTCGGCGATACGCCCAACGACGGTCAGTTTGTGATGAACGGCATCGTTTTTGCCGACTTGGAGCCGAAACCTCAATACTACGAGGTGAAGAAGGTTTACCAGCACATCAGTGTACGTGCTTTGGACGTGGCGAAAGGCGACTTTGAGATCTTTAACAAATACTATTTCAAGGATTTGTCCGACTATCAGGTGCGCTGGTCGCTTTATGAGAACGGCAAAGAGGTGAAGGACGGCATACTTTCCGTAGGACAGATTGCTCCCCGTAGCAAGGCGAAGGTACACGTGCCATACGACTGCGGAACACTGAAACCCGAAGCGGAATACTTCGTGAAATTCCAGTTCCAACTGAAGGAGACGGCACCGTGGGCAGAACGTGGCTACACGATGGCCGAAGAACAGATTGCCTTGAAGCAGGCGACAGGGCTGCCCGGACTCGGCGAAGTGACCGCATCGGCCGGCAAGCTGACATTGGATAAGGCGGATGAGCGTTTTACCGTGGTGAAAGGCGAGGGCTTTGAGGTGCGTTTCGACAAACAGACCGGAACTATCTATAGCTTGAAGTACGGCGACAAGACGATTATAGCCGATGGCAACGGTCCTAAACTGGATGCTTTCCGTGCCTTTACCAATAACGACAACTGGTTCTATGCAAACTGGTTCGAGAACGGATTGCACAATTTGCAGCATAAGGCCACCGATTGCAAGGTGATGCAGCGTCCGGATGGTGTGATCGTATTGGCATTTACAGTCGAGTCGCAGGCGCCGAATGCAGCCCGCATCCTTGGCGGGACTTCCAGCGGAAAGAATAAGATAGAAGAACTGACTGAACAACCGTTTGGTGCCGACGACTTTAAGTTCACCACCAACCAGGTATGGACGGTTTATCGCGACGGCTCCATCGAGTTGCAGGCGGGCATCACTTCCAATCGCTCCAGTTTTGTATTGCCTCGACTGGGCTATGTGATGAAAGTGCCCGGCAGCTATGAGAATTTCACTTATTATGGTCGTGGCCCCGTGGAGAATTATCCTGACCGCAAAGTCGGACAGTTCATCGAATTGTATCGCAACAAGGTGGCCGATGAGTTTGCCAACTTCCCGAAACCGCAAGACATGGGCAACCACGAAGATGTACGCTGGTGTGCCTTGACCGACAATGCCGGAAACGGAGCGCAATTCATCGCCGACGGTAAGATGTCGGTGGCACCTTTGCAATACTCGGCTGTGGACATGACACTTGCCGGACATCCTTACCAGCTTCCGAAGGCAACCGATACCTATTTGCACCTGGATTTGGCGGTAACAGGATTGGGCGGAAACAGTTGCGGACAAGGTGGTCCGTTGGCGCATGACAGGGTGCTTGCCGGACAGCATTTCTTCGGCTTCATCATCCGGCCGGCATCCGGCGATTTGTCAGCTGCCGCATCAGTAAGGGCAGACGGTGAGATTCCGTTGAACATCATCCGCGATAAAGCGGGCGAGGTGACGATTGTCGCTCCCCATTCCGATATGGAAATCTGCTACACACTTGGAAAGAGCAAGAAGGTGATGCGATTCGCCGAACCGATTTCGATGCGCGACGGAGGTACCATTACGGCTTGGTTCAAGTCCACTCCGGATATCAAGTCGGTGATGACGTTCGATAAGATAGAGAAGGTTGCGGTAGAAGTGGTGAATGCCAGCAGCCAGGAGAGCGGCGAAGGCGATGCTTCCAACTTGGTGGATGATGACCCCACTACCATGTGGCACACCATGTATTCCGTGACCGTGGCGAAACATCCGCATTGGGTGGATCTGGATGCCGGAGCGGTACGCACTATTCAAGGATTCGTTTACCTGCCCCGTCAGGATGGCGGTAACGGTAATGTGAAAGATTACAGCATTCAGGTCAGCATGGACGGACAGAACTGGGGCGAACCGGTCGCTCAAGGCAGTTTTGCCAATGATGCCAAAGAAAAGAAAGTGCTTTTCAAGACTCCGGTGAAGGCGCGCTTCGTCCGCTTTGTCGCTCTTAGCGAGCAGAACGGGCAGGACTATGCGTCGGGAGCAGAGTTGTCTATCTTGGCAGAATAAGGTAGAACCTTGTGTGCCATCATGAGTTTTTGACTTTTTAGGCACGGATTTACACGGAAGACACGGATTGACGAAAGAAAAATCCGTGTATCCCATGAAATCCGTGCCTAAATTATATTATTATGTCAGTCTCTTTTTATTCCGACACATTGCTTTTTTTCTTAGAAATTGAAGTGCCCGAAGAATGATAGGTCGAGCATGATGGAAAGTTCTGACGGGTTCCGGTGCAGACCCTGCTTACATTTTATTCAGCCTGCTTAGTCTGCTATTTTCTTTAGTTTTTTGAAGTGCTCGATGATTCCTTGGTAATCGCGGTCGGTGCAGGGATTGAACTTGTTCCAGAGGTCGCCCATGATGACGGCACCGCCGAATCCATACTTCTTTACTTCCCGTATGTTGTCGGCCGTGATGCCTCCCCGTGCCATGACTTTGCTGTCTATGAGTTTGTTCTTTCCTGCCATGCGCAATTCTTCAGCGGTGAATCCGGCGGTGATTTCGGGTCGGGTGATGCAGTCGTATATCGGGGAGAGAAACAGATAGTCGTAGAAATGTTTTTTGTTTTTCACCTCTTCCAGTGAGTGGCAGGTGCAGCTGACGTTGCCCGAATAGTCATCCGGTTCTTTGGGGTTGCGGCTGTTCAGGTGGATGCCCATTAGGTTGAACTCTTCTTGCAGGTAAAAATGTTCGTGGGTGACGATGCGTTTATGATACTTTTCCGGAATCAGTGTCAGAAGCCGCTCTGAATACATGGCGGGGGTTTCCGGTTTTCTCAGATGCAGAATATCCAGCCCTTCTTCAAAAAGCGCTGTGATAATTTTGTCTTCTTCCACAAAGAATGTGGGCCTGGTGACTATGATTAGTTTCATTTCTTTTGTTCAGCATTTAAGTTTAGCAAAGTTAATGAATACTTGTTGTAAGGGGCTAATATTTCTTTTAAAATATGTTATACCGGACATGGCTTCTTCATTTACGGGGGAGGTTGTCCGAAAACCTTGTTGTCGCTTATATGCTGTTCTAATTTTTAGGCACGGATTACAGGATTTCACAGATCAACTAAGAAGAAATCCGTGTAAATCCGTGTAAACCGTGCCTAAAGAAAGCACAAATGGTGTAATCTCGTGCCTGCAAGAAAGCCTGACGAAGGTTTTCGGACCGTTCGGAAGAGCTCTGGCCCTTTTGCAGAAAACAATGCTTCTTTTTACTGAGAACTTCCTATGTTTTCCATCGAAAGCAGGTTAGTTTTCAGCAAAAAGAAGCATTGTTTTTTTGAACGGCAATCAACCGCTACTTGCGCTTCATGCGCATGGATGCCGAAGCGGCTATTTCAGTCTTCCACTTACCACGTCCCAGTCAATAATCTTCCACAAATCGTTGATGTGGTCGGCGCGTCGGTTCTGGAAGTCAAGGTAGTAGGCATGTTCCCAGACATCGAATCCGAGCAACGGGGTCAGCCCGGAGCGTATCGGATTGCTGCCGTTGGCCTCTTTGGTGATGTGCAGTTTGCCGTCCTTGTCGGCAGACAGCCATGCCCATCCCGAACCGAACAGTCCTACGGCTGCCGCGTTGAACTCTTTCTTGAAGTTCTCGAAACTGCCGAAGTCTCGTTTGATGGCTTCCGCCAGTTTGCCGGTAGGCTCCTTGTGAGTCGGGTTCGGCGAGAATTGCAGGAAGTAGAGCGTGTGGTTCAGCACTTGTCCGGCATTGTTGAAAATGGGGCCGTCCGGTGCGGTGGCGACAATGACGGCCAGTTTCTTGCCTTCAAATTCCGTTCCCGGCACTAAGTTGTTCAGGTTGTTGACGTAGGTTTGCAGATGCTTTCCGTAGTGGAAGTCTATTGTTTGCTGACTGATTACAGGTTCCAGCGCATTGTTGGCGTAAGGAAGTTTAGGCATTTCATAAGTCATAATGGTCATCATTAAAGTTGTTAAT
>NZ_JAICZW010000205.1 GCF_029057325.1 Bacteroides sp.
TTATATGACAGTCTTAATCAAGTTGCTTTTTTACTTCATCTTTAGCTTTGTCATAATCCTTTTTTACTTCTTTTTTTAACTTCTCCGTACCTTGCTGCACGTCTTTCTTGGTTTCTTTCCAGGCATCTTTGACTTTGTCGGCACCATCCTCTATTTTGTCAGAGGCCTTGTCTAATGCGTTATTTACGTTTTCTTTTGCATTTTCAATCTGTTGTTCTGTCCGGTTCTGTTCTTTTTTGTCCCGACAGGATGATGCGGATAGTGCAAATAAAATTGTCAGTGTGATAAACATTATCTTTTTCATATAGTTCTCTATTTTTGCTTGTTATACAATATGCTTTAGAATTTCCGGTGGAGAAACCAGTTCTCCACCGGAATGAAGATTTAGACTTCATACTATCGGAAATTCAAGTTATTTCTTTTCCGATTTTTTGTTTGAAGCTGCAGGCTTACTTTCTTTAGCTTTGCTTTGGGTACACTTTTTGCCACCCTTTGCTTCCATCTGTTTTTTTTCGTTCTTTGTTGTCATAAAATTTAGTTTTTAAATTAAACAATAGTAGAACTGGAAGTCTTATTTGTTTCCGTTCTTAGCATTTCCATATTCACACCAACGCATTTCTCCTTTAGGGATATGGGAGAGTATCTCGCTACTCCGTTCCTTGGCTAGTTTTTCATCTATTTGGCGTACTTCCTTTTCTGTACGTTTGGTGCCTTCAGGTTTACGTTGGAGTAATCCGTCAGTACTTCTGACTTCCTCCAGTGGATTCTCAATATATTGCCATTCTTCTTTGAGCCTCGTACTTTTGCCTTCGTTCCAAGGTCCGCGGGTTTCCTTTCCTTTGGAATTATTGAAATAAAGGTTGCTGTATCGGGGGGATGTTTGGAATACTCCCGGAGGAAAGTTAGGTTGAATAGTTTCCAGAGCGGCCTCAAACTGTTGAAAATGGGTCACTTCGCGAGTCATAAGGAACATGAGCGTTTCTTTCACAAGTGGGTCATCCGTAAGTGGGATAAGGTTTTCGTAACCTATTTTGGCACGTGCTTCGCCAGCCATGTTGGAACGCAGGTCCACTGTCAGGTCAGCATTGGCCGATACATAGGTGGCACACCATGGGTTCCCGTTGCTATCGGTCAGTACGGGACTACCGGGAGCTGTTACCAGAAACGCAGGATTGGTGAAGGCTTGGTGGATGAGATCCTCTTTGCCTGCTTTTCCTCCCATCATAGTACGCAGAGGAGTCTCTTCCAACACATCCTTCATTTCTCCGTTTACTGGTCCAAGGAGCATCTGGATGGTTGCACCTACGATTTCAAGATGACCGAACTCCTCAGTGGCAATATCCATGAGCATGTCATATTTGTCAGGGTAGGGGTTGTGGCAACTGAATGCCTGTACAAAATACTGTAGAGCGGATTTCAACTCACCGTTGGCCCCTCCGAATGCCTCAAGCATCACACGGGCAAAACGAGGATCCGGCTGTGATACACGGGCATTGAACTGAAGATCTTTTACATGATAAAACATAACAGATTCATTTTTAAGTTAATAATTCAGGTTGATTTTAGATGTACATCTGTATATTAAAGATAGGAATATCCTTACCGGGCCGTATATACAGACCGGGATAGGTTTGTCCAATCAAGTCAAGAGGGTAAAATTGTCGGTAGAAATATAAATGAGAAAGGATCGGAGAAAATAAATTTTATTCCTCGAGTTTGTCC
Source organism: Bacteroides sp. (assembly GCF_029057325.1). Taxonomy (GTDB): domain Bacteria; phylum Bacteroidota; class Bacteroidia; order Bacteroidales; family Bacteroidaceae; genus Bacteroides. The sequence goes on from NZ_JAICZW010000205.1 coordinate 1,723, forward strand.
AGTTCAGACATATATTTCTTTATATAATGACAATTTCCGTCGCATATCCTTTTCCGCACTCCCACGAAATGGGAAGAGTCCATACATTTGTTTCCGAACAGACAGCTGCACCTGAGCCTATACGCTTCCAAGCTTTTATTCCTCTCATCCGTACGGCCCTCTGTATAGGCGGACAGGCATAGCGTGTACAATTCTTCATAACTCTTTTCCCGCAGGGATGCGGGAGTATATTGGTATTTATTGTTCCATTTCATATTCATTAATCATTAATTCAGGTGAAATGGATCGGGAAGTATTGAAAATACATCCCGTAATTTTAGTTGTTTGTTATAGTAGCCTATTTTTGGGATTCTAAAGCAACTGCATGAACTTTGCTTTTCAGATTATCAGCCTTTTCGGCAATGTCAAAGGCCGCATCTGCAACCTTGTCGGCGGTTTTGGTACTTGCATCCAGTGCTTTGTCTCTCACGGTTTCTGCAAAGCTTTCAGCACGATCGGCAATCTTTGCCATGGCATTATGAATTTTCTTTTTTAGCATCTTGGCTTTTGCCGTACGTGAAAAACGTTGAGCAAGTGCTCCGATGGCCGAACCTATTGCCAGCCCAATCAAAAAGTTAGATTTACTAGTTTCCATAATTAAAATGGTTTAGGTTAATAAAAAAATTAAATATCAGTTCTCTTCGGATGACGAAAGAAGGATATGATCCACAATAATAGAACAGCACCAATAACAGAGGTGAAAAGGCTACCCAGAAGGCCTGTGGTAGTAATTCCCAACAAGCCGAATACCCAGCCACCCAATACGCCACCTACAATACCTACGAGTAGGTTAATGAGAAGTCCGAAACCGCCTCCTCTCATAATCTTGCCGGCTATGAGTCCGGCAACGATTCCAATGATAATGTACCCAATAAAATACATAATATTAAGTTTTAGTTAAAATAATACTATTGGAACAGATGGCTTGAGGAATCATATCAGACGGAAAACCATCGGTCCCGTTTTGGAAAAAAAACATGCTGTGTAAGAAAATAGTTTGGGTGTAAAAAAGGATTTAACAACAATTGTCATTTTAATAATAGGCTGGTGGGCATATTAGTATTGTTTACATGTTTATCCTATGTCGTGTTTTATTGCCAAGTAACTATGCCATGCAGTCAATACTCCAAACTTGTAATAGATAAAAATGTGGATTAGTATTTTGATAATAAATAATGTAACTACATATATAGTTCTTTCTGATGGCCGTTGGCTGAAGAGGTATAACAACCGAAGATACCTTGATGCTATGGTATTGAATTCTCTCAGAGTATAAGTAAATATAATCCTTCTTTCATCGTTATAATCTACACATATAAGATTTATGATATAGACCGGATGCGGCATAATGACATTCTTTTCTTTAATTGTCAAGATATATATACCATGTTTCAGTACGCTACTGGGATTATAGAAAATACCACGTTTGCTCCGGCTATGAACTTCGACAACTCCTTAAAGATTGTCAAGGCGATATTTCTGAATCTTGTTAGGTGTAATAACCATATTGTAATCATGATTCTTTAATTAACCGATACATCGTTGCAATATCCTCCGATGCCATTTCAAATTTTGATTTCTCAATCAGGATGTTTTGCCCTGTCATTATATAGGATGGAATGATGCGAATGCCGTTATATGAAATTTCGGTATTGCGCAATTTATAGGTAGATACGCTTGGAATGGCATTCTTCTTGGTTGCCTTCTTGCTTATCATATTAAAGGCTTTCTTTGCCACATCCCCCATAAGCATAATAACTCTGACATTGGGAAACAATGCAAGTTCTCTTTCCAGATAGGGCAGACTTTCCTCTATGCTCTCTTTTGAAACGGCATATTCGGTTTTGGGCATCTTAACGGCGTTGGTGATGTAAATCCCTTTGTTCAGGATATCCAGTGCGGAATGCACCTTTATCCCGGCTTTTTGGAATAACGGAATTGTTGTTGACATATACGTGGCATCCGGTTTTCCATAGAAATCATCTTCCGGACATGATGGAACAATTTCATTTATCATGATTGCCCGTATCGTTTCCGGTATAACGTTCACGTTATTAAAATCCAAATCCACTGTATCTCGGGAGAATAGCTGTAATTCTTTTTGTATATTCATCATGATTGAACTACTTATGTTTGTTTAATAATCAGTAGGTTGGCTGATGTGTCTTTCGCAGCTTTACGGTTGCGAACAAATAAGTTATGAGTAGTTATCCAACCAACCTAACTGAAAACAATGGCAAGTTATCAAAAATATAGTAGAATCACAAGAAAGAACCGGGAAAAAAGTGTCTCAGGGCATGGCTTTTTCATTTACGGGAGTATTACTTCTAAGCCTGCTGGTCGCCAGATAACTCCTGTTAACTCCCATTGACTCCTTTAAATACAAAAGTCGTGGGAATTAGCAGCAAAATGCACGGGCATATTTGGTAGCTTTAGATAAATGTCCTACTTTTGCAGCCGAAAGAACAAAAAAAGGAGTTTTGTAATCCTCATCGGAGGGCAGAATTATGGAATGCCGGATAAGATGACTGGGTAAAACCAATCACTTATCCGGCATTTTTTCGTCGAATCAGAATGTTAAAAGATAGAATATGGAAAGAGATGCTATTGATTTGGGAAATGTAAATGTATTCAAGTTGTTTAACAAGTATTTCATTCCCACACTGCTGGGTATGTTGAGCATGTCGGCGGTAACGGCTATTGACGGCATTTTCGTGGGGCATGGCGTAGGAAGCGATGGCATTGCTGCCGTCAATATCTGTATTCCGCTATTGATGCTTTTTACGGGAGTGGGGCTGATGGTCGGTGCCGGATGCTCCGTGGTGGCTTCCATACACTTGTCACGGGGAAAAGGAAAAGTGGCACGGATGAATGTGACACAGGCTTTATTGTTCGCCACGTTGGTGACATTGGTTCCATCGATAGTCATCTTGTTGTTTCCCGATGCGACAGGGCGTTTACTTGGTTCATCGGAACATTTGTTGTCATTGGTAAAAGACTATTTGTGGTGGTTCGTGCCTTCGCTATTGTTCCAGATATGGGTCTCTATTGCGCTTTTTGTTATTCGGTTGGACGGTGTGCCACGGTTGGCGATGTGGTGCAATATTATTCCGGCAATCGTTAATATCGGGCTGGACTGGTTGTTCATCTTTCCCTTGAGATTGGGGGTGATGGGAGCTGCGGCGGCTACGACAATAAGTCTGTTTATTGGTGGATGCATCAGCATGGGATACCTGCTTTTTCATGCTAAGTATTTGCGTCCTGTCCTGCCTAAATGGAGTGGTAAAAGCTTGCGTCTGTCGTTGCGTAACATCGGATACCAATGCCGCATAGGTTCATCAGCACTATTGGGAGAGAGCACTATGGCCATACTGATGTTCGTTGGCAATCAGGTGTTCATGCATTATCTGGGCGATGACGGGGTAGGTGCGTTCGGAATTACATGCTATTATGCTCCTTTTGTTTTCATGGTGGGCAACGCCATCGCACAATCTGCACAACCTATTATCAGCTACAACTTTGGAGCGGGACTCTATGGTCGTGTGGCAGCGACGGAGCGTATCGCCCTGTTTGCAGCAATAGTGTGTGGAACGGTGGTGACATCGCTTTTTACATATTGTCCACAATACTTGGTTGGCCTGTTCATTGATTCTGCGGTTCCTGCGGCACGAATCGCCATTAACGGGTTTCCGCTCTTTTCTACAGCTTTTGTCTTCTTCATTCTGAATCTGACAGCAGTGGGTTACTACCAAAGCGTAGAGCGCATCCGCCCGGCCACTGTCTTTGCCTTGCTGCGCGGTATGCTCTTCCTCGTTCCGAGTTTTCTACTATTGCCCAAGGCATGGGGTATCAAAGGTATCTGGTTGGCATTGCCCCTTTCCGAGGTTGCTACTACGATGTGTATCGTCCTGTTTTATCTTTATCAAAGAAGAGGGTGTAGAGTGAAAAAATAATATCAACAACCTGTTGGCGGAATTAAATCCGCAAGGAAATAACTTCTGCTATTCCCCCTATATTTCCTGGTTTGACAGACACTTGCATCTGTCGTCTCAAACACTTGTGTCTGTCAGCTTGAACACAAGTGTTTGTCACGCTGAACACAAGTGTCTGTCAACTCATTTTTAAGTATCCGATAATCAGCATATTAGAAAATCTCAGAAAGCGGATCTACAGTACCGTACTGAATGAGATTCACTATACGATTCATTCGATATTGTCTGAATTGTCTATAATTTCGTACGATATTCCTGTTGGGCAGGGGCTTTCTTACGCTTTTTATAGGACACCTTCCAATTTCAACAGGCTCCGTTTGGCATCCAGTCCGCCTCCATAACCTGTCAGCGAATGGTCACTGCCGATAACGCGGTGGCACGGGGCGAATATGGATATTGCATTTGCGCCGTTGGCATTGGCTACCGCACGTACCGCTTTAGGCATACCGATTCTTCGTGCCATTTCTCCGTAGGAGATTGTCTGTCCAAACGGAATACGCAGCAATTCGTTCCATACGATTTTCTGAAAGTCCGTTCCGACAAATAACAACGGCACCTCAAACTCTTTTCGTTTTCCGGCAAAGAAATCATCAAGCTGTTCCACGGCTTTTTCAATCACTGCCGATGTTCCTTCCTCAAACGTTGCGTTCAGCATTCTTTTCACCCGTCTGTCCACGTGGCCGCGATGTTTTTCCACCTGCCAGTCGCACAAACAAAGTTTGTTGCCGAACGAGCCGAGCATCAATCCGCCGCATGGCGATTCATAACGTTTGGTCTTAATAATATATTTCTCTTTCATATAGCTTTCATGCGGTCTGTAACCGCTTTTAAATTTATGTATGCGAAAGGCATAAACGCTTTATGGCTGCACTTTATCTCCGGTGGTGCGATTATTCTTTCAGCCTGAAATGAAAACGGTGTCCCTCAAATACAGGTTCTACAATGTCGTAACGCACGAACTTGGCAAGCAGATGTTCGGCGGCACGTCGGGAGATGTGTGCCAGCCGACAATAGCGGTTCAGCGAGAGGTGGTCGTTCTCTTCCAGCAGGTTGAGCAGCAGCTGTTCCCGTTCTGTGTATTCCATCAGTTCGCCTTGTGGACTTCCGCTCTGTTGCCAGACACGCAGGTGAACCGGAGTTGCCAAAATGTTTTCGTCCTCAATGCGCAGGTAGGCAAGTTCTTTTCCGGTTTCGTCTTGAGCATATACGGGTTTCTGCATGCTTTCGTCAATTTGCGCAACTAGGATGCTGCGTCCTTCCACGTGGTAGGTCTGTGTATGGTAGCTCACTTTCGGACGGCAGTAAAGTTCGGCGGCGGCTTCTAACATATATTGTTCCTCTTCGGAGCGCACGCCTGCAATCTTTCCGTTGTCTTTCACCCCGATAAGCAGCCTTCCCCCGCT
>NZ_JAICZW010000206.1 GCF_029057325.1 Bacteroides sp.
TTCTTCGGACATTCTTCGGTCCTAGGGAGTGGAGTTTGTCCGAAGAACGTCCGAAGCCGAATAGGTCCTGATAGGGGGTAGCCCGGGAGCGGATAGGGAGAGCGGTGGGGAAGGAGGGGGAGGACGTTTTTTTTGCCAGAATGTATCGACTGCGGGAATATGGCAAGAAAATATCTTACATTTGGGATGAGTCGTAACAATTGTCTTCATGTCGTCCTCATGCCCGTTGGCACCCGGGCAATCTGAAATATTCCTTTCTTTTTGTATGATTTATTGCGTAAAGCCTTAACTTTGTGCAAAAATAAAAAGAGAAGAAAGTTATGATAGAAGTGACAGACGAGGCACTTCGCCAGGCAGCAGGCGAAGGGATGGATGCCTTTATTCAAGTGTTTACGGATGCTTATCAGAAAGTGACAGGTGGGGAACTGACTGCTGAAACGATGTCTTTACTCACCGGTGAGCAGCATTCATTGCTGGCTTACAGGATATTTCGCGATGAAGTGATGGAAGGGGGCTTTTGCCAGTTGATACAGAACGGTTACGGCGGTTACATTTTCGACAATCCTTTTGCCAAAGTGATGCGCTTGTGGGGAGTGGGCGACCTGAGCAAACTGGTCTATGCAGCCAAGAAGATTTACGATGCGCATCGTGCGGATTTGGAGCGTGAACGTACGGATGATGAATTTATGGCGATGTACGAGCAGTATGAAGCTTTCGACGGTTTGGAAGACGAGTTTCTGGAGAAAGAAGAGGAATATACGGCATTGGTAGCCGGCTATGTGGACGAACATCTGGACTTGTTTGCCACAGTGGTATGAATTGGGATCTTCTACGAAATGAATATATGTTTGAATAAAAGTTAAAAGTGTATTATGCTTGCAGTATTTGGATAGAACTTTCATTTAATCTTAAAAAAACAATGAAAAAACGAGGAGAGTAGTATGTTACTCAATTCTTTTATCTACATTTGCAAACTCTAATTTTATAAGAAAATGAAACAATTAAAATTCTTGATGGTGGCCCTGACTTTGTTGATGGGCGTTTCTTTTACTTCGTGTTTGGATTCTGATGGTGGTGATTCTCATCGCTATGGAGGAGGTCTGGTGAAAGTTCAGGGCTACATGGGTATCTATTCGTTTAAAGGTGAGAATGGGGTGACTATCACTCCGACGCTGGCTTCTATTGCTGCTTTGGAAGCGCGTGGCGTTAAAATGTCCGATATGGTAGGAAAGGTGGCGCATATAGCATATCGCTGGGATCCAGAACTGTTGACTATACCGGAAGATACGAAAGATTTTAAGGATGTGGAATTGTATTCTATTGAATTGTTGGATAATACAGTGGAAGTGGTAGAAAGTAAAGGTGCTCACAATGATTCTATCAGCATATCGAATAATGCTCCTATCATTTCATTGAGAACCGAAATCTCCGGCGGTAGCGGACAATATGCTCCGCAGTTTTTTCTTGACGATTATACGCTTTTGCTCCCGATTAATTATTATATCTTCGATAGAAGGCATTTCTTGACATTGGTGTATTATCCGAATGAGGATAATGGTTCAACGTTGAGATTGCACTTAGGACATAATATGGATGGTGACAAGACATCGATGAATAGTACCTCATATTTGTTGACTGCTAATTCTGGTGGTTATAATGGCGTAGGCCTTTTTTATAAGGCGTATGATATAAGAGAGGTGATTGAACGTTATAAACGAGAAACTTCCAGTTCTGAAAATCCTATTGTGATTGAAATTGTTGCGCATGAAAATGCTTATTCAACGAAACTGGACGATACTCAGACGGAGGAGAAAATCTATACGGTTACAAAGAAGACTGAAGAATAAAACTTGAATTACAAAGATTTATTTCATATAGCACTGCGACTGATTTCCTCCCCGGCTTCTGCTTGGGAGGAAATTCGCTTGGAGGATAGGCGAAAGGTGTTTACTGCCTTTGTCTATCCTATGATTGGTTTATGTGGGTTGTCTGTTTTCATTGGCTCTTTGATGACGATGGGATGGGGTGGCCCGCAAAGTTTTCAATATGCCATGACGCGGTGTTGCGCTGTGGCGGTCTCTTTGTTTGGAGGCTATTTCTTGGCGGCTTATCTCATTGATGGGTTGCGTGTCCGTGTATTCGGAATGGAGAGTGACATTCCGCTGACGCAACAATTTGCGGGATATGCGTTGGTGGTGGCGTTTCTGCTTAGAATCGTTATCGGCGTGTTGCCCGATTTCTGGATAATGGCTCTGTTGCTTCAATTCTACATCGTGTATGTGGTGTGGGAAGGAAGCAGCAATATGATGCGAATTGCAGAAAAAGATCGTTTGCGTTTCACAATTCTTTCTTCTGTTTTGTTAATAGTGTGTCCGATGGCGATAGAATGGGTATTCAACAAGCTGACGGTCCTGCTGAACTGATTAATGTTATGAAACAATCTCCTGTTAATATAAAGAATAAGCGTGCTACGTTCGATTATGAACTGATAGACACCTATACGGCAGGCATAGTGCTTACCGGTACCGAAATCAAATCTATCCGTTTGGGCAAAGCTAGTCTGGTAGATACTTTCTGCTACTTTGCCAACGGCGAATTGTGGGTGAAGAACATGCACGTAGCCGAATATTTTTATGGTTCCTACAACAACCACCACGCACGCAGAGAGCGCAAACTTCTGTTGAATAGAAAGGAATTGGAGAAATTGATGCGTGGTACGAAAGACCCCGGCTTCACCATCGTGCCCGTGCGCCTATTCATCAACGAGAAAGGACTTGCCAAACTTGTGGTGGCACTTGCCAAAGGTAAGAAGCAATACGACAAGCGCGAATCTCTGAAAGAGAAAGATGATAAACGCGATATGGCGCGGATGTTTAAAAGATAGAAAATGACTGCAATAGAAAAATGGATACAGGAGCGCATCCTTATTCTGGATGGTGCTATGGGCACCATGATACAACAATACAGCTTGACAGAGGACGATTTCCGTGGAGAGCGTTTTGCTGCGATTCCCGGACAGATGAAAGGAAACAATGACCTGCTTTGCCTGACACGTCCCGACGTGATACAAGATATTCACCGCAAATATCTGGCAGCAGGTGCAGACATCATCGAAACCAATACCTTCAATTCCACACGCATCAGTATGGCGGACTATCACGTGCAGGAGTACGTGCGCGAGATAAATATCACCGCTGCTAGACTGGCGCGGCAGATGGCCGATGAATTTACTTCCCTTACCCCGGACAAACCCCGTTTTGTGGCAGGGTCCGTAGGTCCTACGAACAAGACCTGCTCAATGAGTCCCGATGTGAACAATCCGGCTTTCCGTGCCTTGACCTACGATGAATTGGCGGACGCTTATCGTGAACAGATGGAAGCATTGCTTGAAGGCGGTGTGGATGCCTTGCTGATAGAGACTATTTTCGATACGTTGAATGCCAAGGCCGCCATCTTTGCCGCAGAGCAGGCGATGGAAATCACGGGAGTACGTGTCCCCCTGATGCTTTCTGTAACGGTTTCCGATACCGGAGGGCGTACCCTTTCGGGACAGACGCTGGAAGCTTTTCTGGCTTCCATACAACATGCCGACGTGTTCTCTGTCGGATTGAATTGTTCGTTCGGGGCCCATCAGTTGAAGCCTTTCCTGGAACGGATGGCCGCTCGGGCACCCTATTATATCAGTGCCTATCCCAACGCCGGACTGCCCAACAGCTTGGGAAAATACGACCAGACTCCTGCCGATATGGCGCGTGAGATGGAAGAGTATGTTCGTGAAGGTCTGGTGAATATTATCGGTGGTTGCTGTGGTACAACAGATGCTTACATTGCCGAATATCCGGCTTTGATTGCCGGTGTCGTTCCTCGTCAGCCGGTTGCGAAGCCCGAATTTCTGTGTCTGTCGGGGTTGGAACTGCTGGAGGTAAAACCCGAAAACAACTTTGTGAATGTAGGCGAACGCTGCAATGTGGCGGGCTCGCGCAAGTTTCTGCGCTTGATTAATGAGAAGAAATACGATGAAGCCTTGGGCATCGCCCGCCGACAGGTGGAAGACGGCGCACTGGTCATTGACATCAATATGGACGACGGCCTGCTGGATGCACGGGCGGAGATGGTCACTTTCCTTAATCTGATTGCATCCGAGCCGGAGATAGCCCGCGTCCCCGTCATGATAGACTCTTCCAAATGGGACGTGATTGTCGCCGGATTGAAATGCCTGCAAGGCAAATCCATCGTCAACTCCATTTCCCTGAAAGAGGGGGAAGAGGTGTTCTTGGAACACGCACGCATCATCAAGCGATATGGGGCGGCAGCCGTAGTGATGGCATTCGATGAAAAAGGGCAGGCCGACACTTTCGAACGCAAGGTGGAAGTGTGCGGTCGCGCCTATCACCTTTTGGTGGATAAAGTAGGTTTCAATCCTCACGATATAATCTTCGACCCGAACGTACTTGCCGTGGCTACCGGCATGGAGGAGCACGACAACTATGCGGTCGATTTCATCCGTGCCGCCGGTTGGATAAGGAAGAACCTGCCCGGTGCGCATGTCAGTGGCGGGGTGAGCAACCTCTCTTTCTCTTTCCGAGGCAACAATTACATCCGTGAGGCGATGCACGCTGTGTTCCTCTATCATGCCATTCGCGAAGGGATGGATATGGGCATTGTCAATCCTGCCGCTTCCGTGCTCTACACCGACATCCCTGCCGACATCCTGGAGTGCATCGAGGATGTGGTGCTGAACCGCCGTCCCGATGCCGCCGAACGCCTGATAGAAACCGCCGAACGCCTGAAGGCGGAATCGGATGCGGCAAAGGCTTCCGGCAGCGAACAGCCTGCCGCCGCTTCTGCCCGGCTTGCCTGGCGGGAAGGCACTTCGGTGGAGGAACGTCTGAAGTATGCCTTGACAAAGGGCATTGGCGACTATCTGGAAGAGGACCTTGCCGAGGCGTTGCGGCTTTATCCCAAGGCTGTCTCCATCATCGAAGGCCCCTTGATGGCGGGTATGAACCACGTGGGCGACCTCTTCGGTGCCGGCAAGATGTTCTTGCCTCAAGTGGTGAAGACGGCGCGTACCATGAAGCAGGCGGTTGCCATCCTCCGTCCTGTGATTGAATCGGAAAAGCAGGCGGGTGCTGCTTCTGCCGGGCGGGTGCTGCTTGCCACGGTGAAGGGCGATGTACACGATATCGGCAAGAACATCGTCTCCGTGGTGATGGCGTGCAACGGCTACGAGATAATAGACCTTGGCGTGATGGTGCCTGCCGAAACCATCGTGCAACGTGCCATCGAGGAGAAGGTCGATATGATAGGCTTGAGCGGCCTTATCACCCCTTCGCTGGACGAGATGGTACACGTGGCTGTCGAACTGGAAAAGGCCGGGTTGGACATTCCTTTGTTGATAGGCGGCGCCACGACCTCACCGCTTCATACCGCCCTGAAGATTGCCCCCGTCTATCATGCTCCGGTGGTGCATCTGAAAGATGCCGCGAAGAACGCCACGGTGGCTGCCCGGCTGATGAATCCCGAAGCAAAGAGGGCATTGGAAGAAGAGTTGCATGACAAGTATCGACACTTGTGTGAGAAAAGCCAAGAGAGACAAATGGAGGCGGTCGTTCCTTTGGAAGAGGCACAGAGGAAGAGGCTGAAGTTGTTTTAATGTGATGGTGTGCTAATTGGCTGCGTGGTCATGACCACGCAGCCAATTAGCACATTACTTTATCTTCTTCTTATATTGTTCGAACCGTGTCGTAATATCCCTTACAAAATTATACGTCTCTATGCCACGGAAGTAGCCGTTCTTGCAGACGGGGTCGCTGAAGTACTCTTCGTTGCTTTTCAGCAGGATGTACGTCTCCACGTTGTCGCGCCAGACGTATTTGTTCTTGCCATACTTTTCGGCAAGGGCCATGGCATCCAGCACGTGTCCGATGCCGGAGTTGTAGGAGGCGAGCACGAAGTTGATGCGTTCTTCCTCAGGCACTTTGGCGAAGCTTCGGGCGGTGGCGGCGATGTACTTCACGGCGCCTTTGACATTCTCTTCCGGGTCTTGCTCTTTCCCTGCGGGTACTCCCATGGCACGGGCGGTGCCGGGCATCAGCTGCATCAGCCCTTGGGCGCCTGCCCATGAGGTGGCCGTCGGGTCGAAGTTCGATTCCGTATAGGCGAGTGAAGCCAGTAGCCGCCAGTCCCAACCGATTTCGGGCGCATACTTCTTGAAAAGATCATCGTAGTGGGAGATTTTCCCTTCGCGCAACGAGAGGATGGGGGAGTGGGGAATGGCCTTTCCGATTTCGAAATAGCGCTTCATGCTTGCCGTATAGTCGGGCGAGGTCATGTTTTCCTTATGCCATTGATCGACGGCGGCGGCCAGTTGCGGGCAATCTTTCCGGACAGCCCACGAAGCGCGTTGGTCGAAGCTGATGGAGAGGCCGATGTTCAGGTTGGGGTAATAGGTCGTGTTGAGTCGTGCCACATCGTTTTCGGCCACGGTATAGGAGATTTTTCCTTGCGCCACCTGCGTTATCAGGTCTTCCACGCTGACGCTGTCGTTGGCAACCTTGTGTATATGGATACCGCCTCCCAATTCTTTATCCAAATTGACCAGTCGCTCGTAGTATTTGCCGGGCTTTGCATATACGTCTTTCCCGATGAGTTCTGTCACATCTTTCAAAGGCTTGTTGCGTCCGCTACCGTTGCGTTGCACAATGACCTGGTGAGTGATGAACGATTCGCCGCAGTATGTCAGGCTGTCTTTCCGTTCTTTGGTGACGGGAAGGCTGTATGCAATGAGGTCTCCCTCTCCCGCCTGCAACTTATGGATAAGTTCGGGCACGCTTCGTGCAATTTTTATCCGTAACTTCACTCCCAGACTTTTGGCAAACTGCTCGCTCAATTCATACTGAAACCCCATTTCCTGCCCGCGGTAGATGAAGTAGGAAGTGGAGCTGTACATGGTCAGCACCACCAGTTCGCCGCTATCCTTTATCTGTTGCAGGTCGTTGGTCGCTTCTGCAGGGGTAGGGTGGCTGTTCCGACATCCGAAGAGGAGAAGGAGGAGGAGAAGCAATTGATAATTGATAATTGACAATTGACAATTGATGGTTGGTAGATGGGGTTTGTTGAGGAAGGAACAGGGGGTATGTTTTTTTGAATCGTCAGCCATAATCGTTTTTTATATTTATCATCCGTTGGTGAAATTAATTCGCAAGTCTGCCTTGGGGCTTTTTAGGTCGTTGATTATCAGATGTAAATAACCGGTTTGACAGACACTTGTGTTTAAGACGACAGACACAAGTGTTTGAGATGACAGACACTTGTATCTGTCAAACCGGGGTATATAGGGGGAAATTGCAAGAGTCATTTCTTTGCTGATTCATTCCGCCAACAGACATTTATCATCCAATTAATTGTCAATTCTTAATTCTCAATTGTCAATTGTCAACTGTTCAAATGCTTATGGATATACATCGTCAGTATATCGATGGCCTTCTGATTGGTTCCTCCGTTAGGCACGATGATGTCGGCAAATTGCTTGGTAGGTTCGATGAACTGGTCGTGCATAGGTTTCAGCACGTCGCGGTACTTGCCTATCAGCATTTCCAGCGGATGTCCCCGTTCCACCATGTCGCGTGAGATGACGCGCAGCAATCGTTCGTCCGGTCCGGCATCTACGAAAATCTTCAGGTCCATCAGGTCGCGTAGCTCCTTGTCGTAGAGGCTCATGATGCCTTCGATGATGATAACCTCCTTGGGTTCTACATGGATGGTTTCGGGCAGGCGGGTGCATACCAGGTATGAATAGGTGGGTTGTTCGATGGCCCGTCCCTGACGCAAGTCGGCTATTTGCCGGGCGAGGAGCGGCCAGTCGAAGGCGTCGGGATGGTCGAAGTTGGTCTTCTTGCGTGCTTCCAATGGAAGTGACGACTGGTCGTTGTAGTATGAGTCTTGCGGGATGACCGCTACCGAGCCTTCCGGGAGGCTTTCAATGATTTTGCGTACTACGGTGGTCTTTCCTGAACCTGTTCCGCCTGCAATTCCTATAATTAACATCTGTTTTTAGTATGTATTTAAAAGAAAACAAGTATTTTTGTTGCACGAAATCAACGGTTTCGTGCTGACAAATATAGAGATAAATCAATAAATAGCAAAGTTATGGTAAAACACATTGTTTTATTTAAGTTAAAAGACGAAGCGCCGGCCGACAAGAAGCTGGCGGCGATGACGGGTTTCAAGGCGGCCATCGAAGCGCTCCCGGAGAAGATTTCCGTTATTCGCAAGATTGAAGTCGGGCTGAACATCAATCCGGATGAAACCTGGAGTATCGCCCTTTACAGCGAGTTCGACACACTGGACGATGTCAGGACTTATGCCGCCCATCCCGATCACGTGGCTGCCGGCAAATTGCTGGCCGAAGTGAAGGAAAGCCGTGCCTGCGTGGACTATGAGAGTTGAGAATTAAAAATTGAAAATTGAGAAATAATAGAGATGAAGAAGATTTTATTTCCTTTACTGTTGTGTATGCTTGCCGTGGCTGTGCGTGCGCAGATACAAGAGCCTGTCAAGTTCAAGTCTGAATTGAAAACCCTTGCTGACAACGAGGCAGAAATCGTGTTCATTGCCACCATTGATAAAGGATGGCATGTCTATTCCACCGATTTGGGCGATGGAGGCCCTATATCGGCAACATTCAATGTAGAGAAAATCACTGGTGCTGAGGTGGTAGGTAAACTGAAACCCGTGGGCAAGGAAATCTCCTCTTTCGACAAGCTGTTTGAGATGCAGGTGCGTTATTTTGAACATACCGCCCAGTTCGTACAGAAGTTGAAATTGACGGGAGATGCCTACCAGGTCGAAGGTTACTTGGAATATGGTGCATGTAACGATGAGAACTGCTTGCCGCCTACACAAGTGCCTTTCAAGTTCTCCGGTAAGGCCGAAGGCGTTGCGAAAGCTGTTGCTGCCGAAACCAAAACCGATGAGCCGGAAACGGCTTCTGACACGACTGCTGATGCTGTTGTCGGTGGTGCGGAGGCTCCGACCGAGATTGTTGTAGCTGAAAAGGCTGACTTGTGGAAGCCGGTTATCAACGAATTGAAATCGCTGGGCGAAACCACTTCGCAGGAAGATATGTCCTGGATTTACATCTTCATCACCGGATTTGTGGGTGGACTGCTGGCACTCTTCACTCCCTGTGTATGGCCCATCATCCCGATGACGGTCAGCTTCTTCTTGAAACGTAGCAAGGACAAGAAGAAGGGCATCCGCGATGCGTGGACCTATGGTGCGTCCATTGTGGTGATTTACGTCACGCTTGGTCTTGCCATTACGCTTATTTTCGGTGCCAGTGCGTTGAATGCTCTTTCCACCAACGCAGTCTTTAATATTCTGTTCTGCCTGATGCTGGTGGTATTTGCGGCTTCTTTCTTCGGCGCTTTCGAGATTACGCTTCCTTCCAAATGGAGTACGGCGGTGGACAGCAAGGCGGAGGCAACGAGCGGTTTGCTCAGTATCTTCCTGATGGCGTTTACTTTGTCGCTGGTCTCCTTTTCGTGCACGGGTCCTATTATCGGCTTCTTGCTGGTGCAGGTTTCTACAACGGGCAGTGTGGTGGCACCGGCTATCGGTATGCTGGGCTTTGCCATTGCTTTGGCATTGCCTTTTACGTTGTTTGCTCTCTTCCCTTCTTGGCTGAAGTCCATGCCCAAGTCAGGCGGTTGGATGAATGTCATCAAGGTTTCACTCGGTTTTTTGGAACTGGCGTTTGCTCTGAAGTTCCTTTCGGTGGCTGACCTTGCCTATGGTTGGCGCATCCTTGACCGTGAAACGTTCCTTGCTTTGTGGATTGTATTGTTTGCCTTGCTGGGCTTCTACCTGTTGGGTAAAATCAAGTTCCCGCACGATGATGACGATGCGAAGGTCAGTGTGCCCCGTTTCTTTCTTGCTTTGGCATCTTTGGCTTTTGCAGTCTATATGGTTCCCGGTTTGTGGGGTGCGCCGCTGAAAGCGGTCAGTGCTTTTGCGCCCCCCATGCAGACGCAGGATTTCAACCTCTATAACAACGAAGTACATGCCAAGTTCGATGACTATGACCTCGGTATGGAGTATGCCCGTCAACATGGTAAGCCTGTGATGCTTGATTTCACCGGTTATGGTTGCGTGAATTGCCGTAAGATGGAACTTTCCGTATGGACCAATCCGAAGGTGAGCGACCTCATCAATAACGACTATGTGCTTATCACGCTCTACGTTGATAACAAAACCCCGCTTCCTTCTCCCGTCAAGATTATGGAGAACGGTACGGAACGCACGCTGCGCACAGTGGGCGATAAGTGGAGCTACTTGCAACGCGTCAAGTTCGGTGCCAACGCTCAGCCTTTCTATGTGCTGATTGATAATGAAGGAAAACCGCTCAACAAGTCTTATTCTTACGACGAGGACATTCCTAAGTACATTGAGTTCTTGCAGAAAGGACTGCAAAACTATAAACGATAAATTCCGGATGCCACGCTTTGTCGCTTGAAATGCTAGAATTTGAGATGTTGAAGCGTGGCATTAGGATTACAAAGGTTGCAATAAAACAAGAAAGGGTATGCCCGGCAAGGCATACCCTTTCTTATTCGCGATGATTTGATTTACTTTACATCGGTCTATAATCTTTAGCCAATCCGCCTTCGCTGGTTTCCTTGTAAAGGGAAGGCAGATCGTTTCCGGTTTCCTTCATCACTTCGACCACCTTGTCGAACGATACGCGATGCATGCCGTCGGTAAAAGAGGAGTAGAGGTTGGCATCCAGTGCACGGGCGGCAGCGTAGGCATTTCGTTCGATGCAGGGTATCTGTACCAGACCGCATACGGGGTCGCAGGTCATTCCCAAGTGGTGCTCCAATCCCATTTCCGCCGCATACTCTATTTGTGACGGGCTACCTCCAAAGAGCTGGTTGGCTGCCGCCGATGCCATAGAGCAAGCGACACCCACTTCTGCCTGGCATCCGGCTTCCGCACCTGAAATGGAAGCGTTGGTCTTGACGATGTTTCCTATCAGTCCGGCAGTGGCGAGGGCGCGAAGGACGCGGGTATCGCTAAATTCACGGCTCTTTGCCAGATGATAAAGAACGGCAGGCACCACACCGCATGAACCACAAGTGGGCGCAGTGACAATGACGCCTCCCGAAGCATTCTCTTCACTGACCGCCAATGCGTAGGAAAACACCAGTCCGCGCGACTGGAGAGAAGCTTTGTAACCGCTGGCACGTATATAATAGGTAGAGGCTTTGCGGCGCAGGTTCAATGGACCGGGCAATACACCTTCTTGGTCCAAACCGCGTTTTACGGCTGCCTGCATGGTTTTCCAGACCTCTTGTAGGTAGTCCCAAATATCGCTTTCTTCACACTCCTTGACATATTCCCAGTAACTTTTTCCGGTACGTTCGCACCATTGCAGGATTTCAGTCATCTTGTTCATTTCATAGACATCCGGGGTGTTTATGGACGATGCGTCATCATTCTCTTCCGCCAGAGCACCACCGCCAATGCTGTACACTACCCATTGGTCGGTCTCTTTGCCGTCGTGGTCCAAAGAGACGAATTTCATGCCATTGGGGTGGAAGGGGAGGAAGATTTTGGGTTCCCAAATGATTTCTACGGGAGCTGCGGGTTGCAATGTGTCTGTAATAGCGACATTTGTCATGTGCCCTTTTCCGGTGGCGGCGAGGCTGCCATACAGGGTTACTTTGAATGATGCGGCTTCCGGATGCCTTTCCAAAAACAATTGGGCGGCTTTGCGCGGTCCCATCGTGTGGCTGCTGGAAGGACCGGTGCCGATGCGGTAGAGTTCTTTGATTGATTTCATACTTTTTGTGGATTAATGATTTTAGATCTATGATTTATAAGGTATTAATTTCAACTTTTAGTTCAAGTCGACGACCGTGATTCCTGCGCCGCCGAACTGGATGTGTTCATCGGCGAAGTGACGTACGCCGGGAACCGTTTCCAGGTATTGGCGAATCAATGTGCGAAGAATACCCGTACCTGTGCCATGAAGAATACGCACCCGCGACATGCCGACGAGGATGGCATCATCTATGAAGTAGGTGACGGCTTGCAGTGCCTCATCGCCACGCATTCCACGCACATCGATGTCTTGCTTGAAGTTCAGTTTCTTCTCATACATACTATCCTGCGTCTGGTTACTGAGATAAGTGCTCTTGGTTGACACGTCGGCTTGTTTGGGTTGTGCGTTGGTACGCTCCAGACGGTCTGTTTTGACAATGGTCTTGATACCTCCGAAGGCTACTATGGCGTTTTTGCCGTTTAACTCCATCACTTCACCCACGGTTGTTTGCCCTTTCAGTCTGACGTAGCTGCCAGGTACGATGGCTGCCAATCGTTCTGCCTCTTTTTTAGCCTGCTGTGCGGCGATGGCTTCGGGGGACATTTCGTTGGCTTGTCCTTTGCCTGCTTTTTTCTCTTTTTTCCGGTTCTGCTTCTCTTTCAGTCTCTCCATTTTGCGGGCAATCTTTTCTTCTTGCTCTTTGCGGGTGAGGTCTTCCAATGATTCGCGGAAATCGGCCAATTCCTGACGGGCTTGGCGGGTTTTTTCCTTTTCGGCCTGTGCCTCTTTGATGGATCTGATGGTGTTCTCGATGCGGGCATTGGCTTCTATCATCAGTTGTTCTACCTCCTCTTTGGCTTTCCGCAGAATTTCTTTGCGTGATTTCTGCAATTCCTCCATTTCGGTTTGGTAGCGGCTGATGGTTTCCTCCATGTGCTTTTCGCGTTGGCGAATAGTCTGGCGTTTCCCTTCCCAATAGCGTTTGTCACGCACGATGTCCTGCAAGTATTTGTCGGCATTGATGTATTCACTGCCCACAATCTCGGAAGCATCGGCAATCACTTCTTCGGGCAGACCTATCTTGCGGGCAATTTCTACAGCAAACGAACTGCCGGGATTTCCTATTTGTAGTTGGAACAAGGCTTGCATCAGATGACGGTCATAGAGCATGGCACCGTTTACCACACCTTCATGATCTTCGGCAAAGTGCTTCAGGTTCTGGTAGTGGGTGGTGATGACCCCGAAGGTCTGCTTCAGGTTGAACCGTTTCAGTACAGCTTCAGCAATGGCACCGCCTATCTGCGGTTCTGTTCCTCCACCGAACTCGTCAATCAGGATAAGGCTGCGTTCATTGCAATTTTTCATCATGATTTTCATGTTGGTGAGGTGAGAGGAGTAGGTGCTCAGGTCATCTTCAATGGATTGCTCGTCACCGATGTCAATGAAGATGCTGCTGAACAGACCTGCGTGACTGCGTTCGTGCATAGGAATGAGCAGACCGCATTGCAACATATATTGCAGCAATCCCACGGTTTTCAAGCAGACCGATTTTCCACCGGCATTCGGGCCGGAGATAATAAGGATGCGTTGCTGTTGGTTCAGTTCGATGTCAAGGGGCACCACCTTCTTGTCGTGTTTGGCAAGGGAGAGTTGCAACAGTGGATGGACAGCCATGGTCCAGTCAAGCAGTTGCTTGTTTTCGAAAGCAGGCTTCAATGCGGATACTTGTATGGCGAAAAGCGCTTTAGCACGGATGAAGTCTATTTCCGCTAAGAAATCGTATGAAAGTAATACATCGGGAATAGAAGGTCGCAGTTGGTTGGAAAAATCGGTAAGGATGCGGATGATTTCTCTGCGTTCGTCCCCTTCCAGTTCACGGATGCGGTTATTGGCTTCTACTACTTCGGCAGGTTCAATGAACACGGTTTTTCCGCTGGCCGACTCATCGTGCACAATGCCGCGTATCTTCCGTTTCAGTGCCGGCACAACGGGGATGACCAGACGCCCGTCACGCATGGTGGGTGTGACATCTTTATCAACGATTCCTTCGGATTGTGCACTACGCAAGATGCTGTTCAGTGAACGGGAGATGCTTCCCATGGTACTGGCAAGTTCACGGCGAATGCGTGCTAACTCGGTGGAGGCATTATCCTTAATTTTCCCGTAAGGGGAGAGGATGCCGTTTATCTTGGTGATGAGTTGCGGGAATATGGTGATATCTCCCGCCAATCGTTTCAAACAAGGGTAGGGGGATATGCCTTCTTCTCCATCCTCGTTACTTTTCTGCAAGAAACGTACAATGTCCCGTATGGTCTCCAGCGAACGGCGCAAGTCGAATAGCTCCTGTTCGTCCAGATACATCCCTTCCACCCGTATTCGTTTCAGGGACGGGCGTACATCAAAGAAGTATTGTGCCGGGAAATTGTCTTCTTCTTGGAGGATATGTACAAACTCAGTGACTTGGTCCAGGCGTTCTTCCACTTCCTCGAAGTGGTCGGAAAAGGCCATGTCTGTCACTCGTTCTTCGCCCAATGTGCTGAGGCATTTTTC
>NZ_JAICZW010000207.1 GCF_029057325.1 Bacteroides sp.
TGAAGCACGGGCGGGGGCGTCGCGCGGGGCCGGTCGTCGCGGCGGTATTGGGGTGGGTAAGGGGTATTTTTCTAATTGCATGGTGAAAATGAGTCCGCCGTCGGTGTTTATTGCTTGCATGTTTGAGATGAAGTTTCCTAAGGAATAGACAACGATGTGTTGCTGGTTACCGTTCGTGCGTAGTTCCATGGGTTGGATAACGTGCGGGTGTGCTCCGATGACGTGGGTCACTCCTTGCTGGAGAAGCCAGTCTGCCAATTCTTTTTGATTGCGGTTGGGGAGTGATTGATATTCATCGCCCCAGTGCATAAAGGCTATGAGGACATCCGGCCGACAGGCTTGAGCATTCAGGATGTCTTTTCGGATGATGTCTTTGTCGATGTAGTTGACGATGTGGGGAGCGGTGACTTGGATGCCGTTGGTGCCATACGTGTAGTTGAGCAATGCGATACGGAATCCTTTCTTGTTGATGAGCAACGGGTAACGTCGTTTACGCTCTGCTTCATTTTTGTATGTTCCTGCATAAGGTATTTGGAGGGAATCCAACATCATGATGGTGCGTTCCAGTCCTTTTTTGCCTCGGTCCAGACAATGGTTGTTGGCTGTCATCAAGATGTTGAAACCGGCATCTTTGATGGCTTGGAGGTATTCATCGGGAGCACTGAAGGCGGGATAGCCATTGTAGGGCTTGCCTCCCAAGGTGACTTCCAAGTTGCCGATGGCAAGGTCGGCACTGGCGATTTGCTCTTTGACAAGGGCGAAACAGGATTGATAGTCATACCGGCCATCGGGAGTGCGTGCGGCATCTATTTGTGCCTGATGTTGCATAAGGTCACCCACAAAGAGCAATGTGATGCGCTCTTGTGCCGATAAGCTGATTGTGAGGCATAAAGTAAGGAGTGGCAGGATTGCTTTCATACGTTTTCTTGTTTCATACGTTTAAATTCAGTGGGCGATACTCCAAATTGCGCTTGGAAGCATTTGGTGAAGTAAGAGGGTGATGAAAAGCCTACTTGGAAGCAAGCTTCACTCACTTGGACATCTTTGTGGGACAATAGTTCGGCGGCTTTCTTCAAACGGATAAGCCGAATCAGGTCGTTGGGAGTCATGCCTGATATGGCTTTTATCTTCGTAAACAGGCCGGTGCGGGAAATGCCGACTTCTTGTGCCAGCGCATCCACGGTGAAATCAGAATTGGTCATCTGTTGTTCTACAATCGTAGCAATTTTCTTTAGGAATGCTTTGTCGAGCGATGAGTGTGCCACTATATCCAGATGGCTCATGGGCTCGTTTTTATAACTGCCTTTTATTCTTTCCCGGTTGGTCAGCAGGCTGTGTAGTTGTGCCTTGATGATATCTGAAGAGAAAGGTTTGGCAAGGTAGAGATCGGCTCCGGTCTCCAGGCCTTCCACGTAGTCGTTGGTATCTACTTTGGCGCTTAACAGCACTACCGGGATGTGGCTGGTCTGTAGGTTTTGTTTCATTCGTTTACAAAGTTCCATACCGTCCATGACAGGCATCATTACGTCGCTGATGACAAGGTCGGGATGCTGTTTTTCCAATAGCTCGAGTGCTTCCTTGCCATTCGTGGCGCAGCTGATTTTATAGATAGGAGAGAGGAGGTCGCGCAGATACTCCCGCAGGTCTTGATTATCATCCACTATCAGTAAGTGATGGTGGTTCGGATTTTCTTCTTCCGTGAGGGCTTCGGGCAAGGATAGTGCTTGCTTCGGGAGGGCGGTAGTTTCGTTCTCGTTCTCGCTCTCGCTCTGTTTGAATCGTATGATAAAGGTAGAACCCATGCCGGGTTCACTCTCTAATTTCAGTTCACCGTGCATCAAGCCTACTAATTTTTTGACCAATAACAGCCCGACACCTGTGCCGATGTTGTCGCTCGGTTGATTCTTCTTGATTTGGTAAAAGGCGGAGAAAATCTTTTCCTGTTCTTCTGCCGCAATTCCTTGTCCGTTGTCTTTTACCCGCAACTCCAGTTTCCGGTCTTCTGTGCATAGCAGGTCCATCCAGATGTGAGAGGCGGTGAACTTCAGTGCATTGGATAGCAGATTGGTTACTACGGTGGTGAATGCTTCCGAATCTATCAGGGCATAGCAATCGCCTTCGGGCATATTCAGGATGAGTTTGATTTGTTTCAATTCGGCAGAGAGGTAGAAGTTCTGGTAGATGGACGAAAGAATGCCTTTGACTTCTGTATTCACCGGGTTGACATCCATGCCGCCTGATTCCACTTTGCGGAGGTCCATCAATTGGTTGACCAGATTCAGCAATCGTTTTCCGTTGCGTTCGATGACCATCAGTTGGGGCATGGCATCCCGGATGCTTCCTGTGGAGCGCATCACGTTTTCCAGCGGTGCCAGTATCAGCGTGAGCGGTGTTCTGATTTCGTGTATCATTTGGGTGAAGAAGGCTACTTTGCTCTGATAGATTTCTTTATCCTTTTCTATGGTCATGATGTCCAGCTGTCTCTTCTGTTTCTTCACCATGCGGTAGTATGCGTAGGCCAATATGCCGATGGTGAGGCAGACGTAGAGTATGACGCATGGGACGGAAGCCCACCAGGGCGGGAGTATTCGGATGGGAAGTTCGACAACGTTCTCGTGCCATATCCCATCGCCATTGGAGCAGCTCACGCGGAAGATATAATGCCCCGGCGGGAGGTTGGTATAGGTCACATGAGGGGTGGTATTGGTTTCAATCCACTCTTTTTCAAAACCATCCAGCTTGTAACGGTATTGGCTTTTGGTAGGGTTTATGTAGCTCAATGTGGCTACAGACAGGCTGAAAATGGAGTGGTGGTGTTTCAATTTTAGCTTTTCCGTATAAGTGATGGAGGTGGTGAGAGGCGAATCTTCAGCACCTACTTTTACAGGCAGGTTGAACAATTGGAAGTCGGACAGGATGACAACCGGCTTCCGGGGGTTGCGTGTTATATTTGCCGGATGAAACTCGTTGAAGCCATGGATGCCGCCGATAAAAATGGTGCCGTCGGCCAATTGTATGCCCGAATTGGGCAGGAATTGGTTCTCTTGCAATCCGTCGTTTTTGTCGTAGGTGCGGATGTTTCCGCTTTCGGGTTGGTAGCAATAGAGTCCGTGGCTGGTCGTTATCCAAAGTTCGTCCTTGTCGGCGATGATTTTGTATATGACGCGGATGTTTTTCGGTAGAGGGAGTTTCACGAAGTTGTCTTGTTGGCTGTCGTATTTCAGCAGTCCTTGTCCGTCTGTGCCGAACCAGAGGTTGCCGTTCTTGTCTTCGCAAGCTGTAATCACTTTCTGTGTGGGAAGATTTGTGTAATGTTTCCATTGTTGTTGCAGCGAGTCCAGCCGATAGATGCCCTTGTTTGTCGAGCATACCCACAACAATCCTTGCTTGTCTTCCAAGATGTAGGAAATGTCGGCGGGATGCACTTCGTAGATGCGTTCAAAGTCATCGGTCACGGGGCGGTATTTGTTCAAGCCTGAGGGGGTGCCCACCCAGAGCTGTTTTCGTGAATCCTTGCAGAGTGCGTAAACGCTCGAAGCATACATGGATTGAGGCGTTCTGCCGAATTTATGGTTTTTGAACTTTCCCGTTTTCAAATCCAGAATGTCCAATCCGCCCATGTACATGCCGATGTACAGTTTTTCTCCGTCTTGCAGCAGGGCATGGATGTTGTGGTATGTGGGGCTGTCGGGCGAGTTGTCCGGTTTGTATGATTTGAACGTGTTTTTTGTACGGTTCCAGTAAAAGAATCCTGCATCGTCTGTTCCCAGCCACAGGTTGCCGTTGTCGGCTTTGGCAAAGACGCTGAGTATTTTTCCGTCTATGGGTGTGTTTTCCGGGCAGTAGTGGAGGAAATTTTCGGCAGTGGGAGCCACGTAGTTCACCCCTCCGAAGTAGGTTCCTATCCAAAGTCCCTCTTCCCGGTCGATAAACAGGGTTTGCAGGTAGTTGTCGTTCAGTTCGTTGTCTGTATGGGATTCCGAACGGATGATTTGCTTTTCCTCTGTCCGTGTATTGTATCGGGTCAGGCCTTCGTCGGAGGCTATCAGCAGTTCGCCAGGCGACAGCTCAACGATGCTACGCACTTGGAATACCCGTTTGGAATTGATTGGTTCCAGTTTCTGCACCAGTCTGTTCTTTTTTTTGTCCAGCAGATATAGTCCGTCGTTCCGGCTGCCTACCCAGATATTTTGTGCGGCATCTTCAAAAATGGTGGTGGTGTTTCTGACATCCTCTTCGGCTACGGGTTGGAAAGCGCCTTCTTTCATCGGGTCCAATTTGCTGATACCAGCATCGCTGCTCGCCACCCAAATGGTTCCCGATTTGTCTTCTATGACATCATAAATGTAGTCCGAATTGATTTTGCCCAATGCGGCATATTGCAACAATTCTCCGCTGGAGGGGGTGTAGCAGAAAACACCTTGCCCCATGGTGGCAATCCAGATTCTTTGGTCGCTTGCTTGTACGATGCGGGTGACCGGGGTAGTGATTTTGTCTCCGGAAGTCGTTTGTCTGTCGAATGTACTGAATTGTTCTGTTTTCAAATTGAGCAATGACAATCCGAAATCGCTGCCTACCCAAAGCTGTTGCCGGTCGTCCTCGATAATGGTATAGATGTTGGAGCCTAATGAAGATGCGTTTCCGTCCCGCCAGATGCGGATGCGTGTCCCGTCGTAGCTGTGGAGGCCGTCAATCGTTCCAAACCACATTCGCCCTTTCTTGTCTTGAGCAATGCTATATACAGCATTGTTGGCAAGACCTTCGTTGATGGTATAGTGTCTTACGATTCTTGTCCGTCCTTGAACGACCGTATTTATTCCGCAGAGGAAACACAATAAGATGGTTATCAGTTTTTTCATAACAAATTCTTCTCATAGTATCTGGCTGCAAAATTAATATTTTCTAGAATAAGACGGTGATTGGGGGCGCTTTATTTTATGAGACAGACGTGAGGCGGGAGAAAGGAAATGGATGTTTGATAAGGATAAACTCTTTTCAATGTTGTATGTTATATTGTATTGTAAATCAATTAAATCCTACTTTATTTTTTCTTTATCGTTTTTAAAGTGAAACTTTACTGAGGATAAAGTTGTACTTTAAAGCCGATAAAGTATCGCTTTAACGCCGATAAAGTGACACTTTAATGCCGATAAAAAATACCCTCGCCGCAGAGTGTCCGCAACGAGGGCAATAAGGTTCAGGTTAAGCCTGTGTGAGGATTATTGTATCTTGAGTGCGAAACCGCCTCCGGGTGCCAAATGCAATTTCAATTTGGTCTGTTTGTTCAGGCGGAGACTCTCTTTCTTGTAGTCCTTGCCGATGCGTTCGGCATTTACACCGTCTTTGAACAGGGTGCCGTTGTACTCCTTGTCGCCAAGGAACGAGCAATCCACTTCGATGTCGCGGGCTGTCCAGTCGGTCAGTCCGCCTATGTACCAAGTGTCTCCCTTGCGGCGTGCGGTGATGATGTAGTCGCCTATGCAAGCGTCCAATACACGGGTTTCGTCCCATGTGGTCGGAACACCGGCGATGAAGTCAGTACACTCTTTTTCCTGGTTATAGTTGCTTGGTGTGTCGCAAAGCATACCTAACGGAGACTCGAACACCACAAACAATGCCAACTGACGGCAACGTGTTCCCTGGCTCATCGGTTCGGAGTTGCAGGGGAAGTAATTGCCTTTTGATGCGTTGCGCATAGCTCCTTGCGTGTAGTCCATCGGACCTGCCACCTGGCGGATGAAGGGTACGGTCACGTCGTATTCCACTTGGTCCACTTCCGGGGTGCTCCACTTCATGTTTTCCAGTCCGTGCACACCCTCGAAGTTCAATACGTTGGGGTAGGTGCGGTTCATGCCGCAAGGTTTGTACATGCCATGCAGGTCGAGCAGCAGTTTGTATTTGGCGCAAGTTTGTGCGGCACGGTGGTTGAAGGCAACCATTTCCTGGTCATCGCGATCCATGAAGTCCACCTTGAAGCCTTTGATGCCCATAGCCGAATAGTGGCGGCACAGGTTCTCCATGTCTCTGTCGAAGGCATAATAGCCTGCCCACAGGATGATGCCTACATTTCTTGCTGCCGCATAGTCAACCAATTCTTTCAGGTCTATCTCATCTACTACCTGCATCAGGTCGGCTTTCAGGTTTACGGCCCATCCTTCGTCCAGGATGACATATTCCAACTTGTTTTCGGCGGCGAAGTCTATATAAGCCTTATAGGTATCGTTGTTGACTCCGGTCTTGAAGTCCACTCCGTGCAAGTTCCAGTCATTCCACCATTCCCAAGCCACTTTGCCCGGTTTAATCCACGAGAGGTCGTCAAGGCGGGAAGGGGAGCTGAGGAGGTAAGAAAGGTTGCTGGAAGCCAGGTCTTTGTCTTCTGTGGTTACGATGGCCATGCGCCAGGGGAAGGTACGTGCGCTTTCCACTTTGGCGATGTAGTTTTCGCGAGACTGAACCACCATTTGCAGGTTGTTGTGCCCGCCCTGCTTTTTCTCTTTCGGATAAGCGGCATGTACACCTGTCAGGCTGTTGTTTCCCTTTGCTGCGGACAGGTAGAGTCCGGGGAAATTCTCCAAATCCGATTCGGTGATGCAAAGTTTCACGCCGTCACCGGCTTCCACCACTAAGGGCAGGAACATCAGTTTTTCCTTGTCCAGATTGGACAGCCGGGCATGAGTATAGGTATTCTCAAAAGCACTGTAGAAGGTATCCTCGCTTCTGGGAACAACGTAGGGTACAAAGGCCATGTCATCAGCCGGGAACCGGTAATCCACCTCTTCGTTGCTGATTTGGTAGGGGGCTTTGCGGGTGGAGGCAAACCGGTAAGCGATACCATCGTTGTAAGCACGGAACTCTACACTCCATCCTTTGGCGAAGCGTAGTGTCAGGCCTTTATAACTCTCTTTCATTTGCTCGCTGCGATAGAAGGGGGAGTGAATCATGCGGTCAACCTCTTGTCTGGAGCTGCCGGACAGCCGGGCTTTGTCGCCCCAGACCGTTCCGTCTGCCAGTGTCATGGAGAGTGGAGAATCCGCCAATATCAGTTTTCCGTTGCAAGAGATGTTATAGGTCAGCTTTTCGCCCACCGTTATGGTTGATTCCAACTTTCCGTTTGGCGAAGCCAATTGGAATTTGCGTTGCGCCTGAGATGTTAAGGCCATCAGGCCGCACATCAATAAAATACTCAGTTTCTTCATTTTTCTGTTGTTTTATGGGGTTACTATTTCTGCTTTGAGACTTGTTCCGGCGGGCAATGAGATGCTGCATGCGGAGCAGATGTTGCCAAATACATCGGAAGACTGTGTAGCGTCATATACCTTGCCGTCCACTTTGATTTGCTTGTATTCTCCCACAAAGGATGCCATCCAGTTCAACTCTTTTCCGGTATGGTTTTCGATGGTGGTGGCTTCTCGCCCTTGATGCTTCACGCTGATGTAGCCATCGAATACCGGCACATTCTTGATTTCGGCTTCTTGTGTGTTTATCGGAAGACGTGACAACGTGGTTACCACATTGCCGGTGGCTGATGCGTCGATACCCATCGTGCCGCCGATGACACCTTCGACTATGCCGTACGAAACTTCGGGATATTCCGAACGATTCATTTGTGGCAGACTGGTCAGGAAACGATAAGCATCCTCATAGTAGCCCAGACGGTAGAACAATACCGGGAATGCGGACATGTTTTCCACGTTCCATTCTTTGCTCAGAATGTCCTCAACCGTAGCTTGAATGCGTTTCGTGTTTTGGCTGACGTTGAACCAAAGAACAAAGGGAACTCCCTCGCCGCGGAAGAACTTTTGTTCTTTTGTCCAGAAAGTCTGGTAGTAGGAGTTCTCGTCGCTCCACCATTGCTCTTCGACAATGCGCCGGTAGGCTTCGGCTTTCTGATAGGCTTCTTGTGCTTTGGAGGAATCACCGTTCAGCTCGGCTATCGTGCCGTATGCGTTGAAACCGGCATAGAGGGCGCATAGCAGGTCTATACCTACGGTCAGACCTCTGAAGTTCTCGACGTATGAAGGAAGTCCGCGGCAGGTATGGAAGTTGTTGTTCGGGTTGAAATCTTCGGAAGTGTTCATATAAGGCGGACGATTCATGATTTTGTCCGGTTCCAAGGCCCAGCGCTCCACATATTCGCAAACCGATTTGTCGTAGAAGTTGGTAAAGCAGGAGTCGGTCAGGTAATCTTTGTCGCCTGTCCATTCATACATTTTCAGGCAGGCCTGCATGACGTCGAAATTGGCGTTCAGGTTATACCAGAATTCTTTGTCGCTGGCGTAGTCGGCCGGTGCCGGTTTGTTGTAGCGGTTTATTTCCCAGTAGGTGCACCAGTCTTTCTCTTCGGAGATGTTTTCGGCAAAGCGGCTGAACATGTTTTTGTTATGACCTGCAAGTCCCAGCATGTGTGCTCCCACAGATTGGTGGGAAACATCGCGCATGCAGAATGCTTCGCGTTGGGGCAGGGCGGCTTCGTACCATTTCCCGACGGGGTCGTTCTCATCGTGTGCGTATGACAATGCCGTCTTTTTGGCCCAGCTGTAAGCATTTTCCATCTGCTTGTCCGTGGAGGTGAATACGGCAATCTGGTCGGCAGTCAGTTGCTGAACTACATTTTCTTTCGGGGAGGAGGAACAGCCTGCCAAGCAGATGGCTGCCATTCCTGTTAACATAAGTTGCTTCATCATATTATTTCAGTTTTATGGAGAGCGTATTGCCCGGTTGGATAGAGTAGATCTGTTTTTTGGTTCCTTGAATCACAGCTACTTGGAGTTTGTTGTTCTTCAGGCGGTTGATTTCTATGTCGAATTCGGAATCGAACGCTTTCACTTTTCGCAGTGCCATTTCATGCCACTCTTTCGGCAGCCGTGGTGTCAACGTGAATGCTTTAAATCCGGTTGGGCGGATACCGAACATGCCTTCGGTGATGATGCGTCCGTACAATCCGCTTTCGGCAGACAGATGTCTTTGACCGCCTTCCGGCCATGCTTCGATGGCGTAAGGAACGTGATTGCCCAACAGGCGGGTTGTGGAGTAGCGTTGCAGGTAGTCTGTTGCTTTTTCCGTTTCGCCCACGGCATAAACGCCTCTCAGTGCGTAGAGGGTGGAGCGGTCCCAGAAGGTTTCGCTTCCGGCTTGTGTCAGCAGTCCGTTCTCTGTCCACAATCTTGGCGAGAACAAAGCGTTGATAGTGGCGTCTTTACGTTCGTCGATGCCTACGGTCAATGGAATACAAATCCAAGAACGCAGGATGTCGTTACCCTTGTAGTAAATGTAGGTATCAAAACCCTCTACGTTGCCGCCGAAGTAGCTTTCAATGTTTTTACGCAGTTCGGCAGCCTGTTTGCGGTAGGTGGAGGCATTTCCTTTGCCCAGTTCCTTTGCCAGATAAGAGGCTGAGAGCAGAGCGTCATAATATAAGGAAGAGGTGCAGAGATTGGCATCGCCGGAGGGGAAGCGGTTTTCCAGTTCGTCGGTATCGGAAGCTACTACGCCTCCCTCATTCAGCTTGTGGTGGCAGTAGTCCAGGCACCAGCTGATAAGTGGCCATAACTCTTCGGCTTCTTGCCTGCTGCCGCGGGCCAATGCATAGCGTGATGCGCCGTATGCTATCATGGCGGCATCGCCACGGTCGCCTACACCATTCCAGATGTCCAATCCTTCGGCAACGATGGAACTAGGGATGGGCTTCCACTCGTCGTTCATGAAGCGGGCGAAGTGCTTGAACGAATTCAGAGCCGATGCATTGCCGTAATCATATCCGGTATAGGGAAAGTAGGGATTGATGTACTCTGCTTGGTCGTTTGCCCAGATGGCCGCATAATAAGATTCACCGCCGGGACCGTGCATGGGGCCGCCTTGTGTTTCGTAGATGCTTTCGCAGGCGCGGATTTTGGAGAAGGCGAACATGCGGTTGATGACTTCATCCGGAGTGTCGAGTACGAGGTTGTCCATGAGGGAGGCGACCAGAGCTTCGCGTTTCGCTTTTTCGGCTTTTGCATCGGGACGTACCGGAGCTTCTCCTTCACGGGTAGCCGATAGATGTGCGGAGAACTCCAATGCTTCTCCCGGTTGCAGTGTGAAGTATCCTTTGGTGTCGATGGCGGCTTCAATGCAATAGGAGCCGGTTACTCCTTGTTGGGGGTTGGTATATGATTTTTGTGCCTCTTCGGGGATTTCGATGTTCAACGGACGTTTGCCCGTATTCTCTATCCGATACATTTCTACCAAAGCGGGAAATTCGGTCGAGGGGAAATAGGTGCGGGTCAGTTTCCATTGTCCGTAGTAGCCTTGGTCAAACAGGCTTTCTACGTTAAGGATGCCTTTCAAGGAGATGTTTGTCACCTTTTCGCCGGTCATGGCGCGACCGTTCACTGTGATGCCGTCCAGCGGATTCCAGTTGTAACGGCGCATCAAGCTGGCGTGTGTGTTATTGGGGATGGTGCGGAGCAGAGGCCATATCATGCTTTTGTTGAGCGTAAATGCACCGTTGTGGTCGATGTTGTAGCGCAGCACTACGGAAACAGATTTTCCACTCATTTCGATGTGGTCGTTGTGGCTGTCATTTGCTGCTACATTCCATACGATGCCTCCATTGTCGGCTAATTTCCAACGCGATTGTGCGTCGGTTTGTGCAAAGGAAAGTGCCAGTAGAGCGGCTACCCATGTAAAGCGTTTGAAGTCCATGATTTCGTTGTCTTATTAATAAATGATTTCAAATATAGTAAAAGCTTGTTCGACTGCAATGTCTTTTATATATAAATTTAGCGGATTAGCGGATTTGTTTTTATTGACAGAATAAAAAGAATCCGCTTCATCCGCTCAATTTGTATCTGGAAGTTGGTTGTCTTTAACCAACCATTATCCATGTATCAGACTGGAATTACCACTTGTCGTTTTGAGTGATAACGCCGGGGTTCAAGTCTAATTCGGCTTGCGGAATGGGCCACCAATAGTCTTTCTCAGTGAAGGTTCCACGTTCTCCGCCGGGCACTTGCAATACAATGCGTTTTCCGGTCTTAACGCCGTTCTCATCATATTCGTTGTATTCGATACCTTCCATCGGTTTGTTCATTACATCCAGCATGATGTGCCAACGGCGGATATCGTAGAGGCGGAGACCTTCTTGAGCAAACTCTACGCGTCTTTCGTTGCGAATCAAGTCACGCAAGCTGCCATTGTAGAGCTTAGTCACAGCTTCGTCAATGTCATTGGTGTTGCCGGCACGGTCACGGATAACTTTTACCAGTCTCTTGGCTTCGTTTGCATCTCCACCGGTTTCTATCAAGGCTTCGGCTCTCAGCAGGTAAGCTTCGGCATAGCGGAAGATAACGAAGGCATTCCAAGTGCTCCAAGTCTCGGATTCGGCAAAGTACTTTTTCCATGTCAGACCGGTTTGGGTCTTGTTCCATTCACCGCCGCCGCCTTCGGCAAGCACATCACCGATGATGACATTTTTGTCTTGCAGGCTACCATAGTCACCGGTAGATTTGAAGTACCATCTTCCCTCTTTTTCTTCCACATTGTTGGGGATACTGTTGAAGTAGCCGCTTCTCAATTCAGAACCGGGGGCATACATGGTTTCATAGAAGCGAGGATCCTTGTTTAAGTAGGGCATGTCTTCATTGCGTTCACCGATATATTCGAAAGCATCCGCCATTGATTTGATAGGGGTTGTCACACAGTAACCGCCGAGTGACTGGTTGTACCATTGTCCCCAACCATTTTTATAGTCGATTGAGAAGTCTTTCACCATGATTATTTCGTCTTCGTTTTGACAACCTGTTGTGAACAGCTTGCCGAATTCGCCCAATTGTGCCGGTGCTGTTTTCAGCAGTTCGGCCGTCTCTTCTAATGTGATGCTGAAGTAAGCATTGTCATTCAGATAACCGGCTGCGTATGCTGCGGCACGTGCGCGGAGTAAACGGGCTGCCGGTTTGCTGATTTTTGACTTATTTTCCGGAGTTTCGGGCAAACCGGCAATGGCCGTTTTCAAATCCTCCAAAATGAAGTCGAATACTTCTTTCGGACTTTCGGTCTGTTTTACTTCAGCACTTTCGGCAACGGTTTCTGGATTTACCGTGTAGAGCATAATGCGTCCGTAAAGGGCGGCCAGTTCCATATAGATGTAGTCGCGCACCACGATGGCTTCACCCAAGATGCGGTTGCGTTCGGAGTTGCTTTCGCCACCCGGCCAAGCATATTTGTCGATATTGTTGATGACAGTGTTGGCACGGTTGATGGCTACATAACCATCTCCCCATTTATATTGTGCAAAGGCTGCTGTAGAAGTGGCGAAGCCACGGCTGAAGTCGTATCCTCTGTTCCAGGAATGGGTTACAGTACCGTTATCTGTTACACCGTCCATCCACAGGTCGTTGTCACCGTAGCAGAATCGGTTGTACAAAGCCGTCAATGACTTTTCATAGTCGGCAGGACTCTTAAAGTATTCATCCACAGAGATAAATCCTTGCGGAGTCAGATCAATGTTGCTGTTGCAACCGCTGTTGGTGCACAAGGTCAGTGCCATGGCACCATACAGCAGAGATTTTTTATATATATTCATAATACCTATTTAAAAGATTAGAAGACAAGGTTTACACCAAAGTTGATAATTTTTGTTGCAGGGAAATCGTACAGACGACCGCTGTTTCCTTCCGGGTCAAGTCCTTGGTACAGGCTGCTGAATGTAAGCAGGTTGGAACCTGACAGGTAGAGTCTCAGGTGGTTGATACCAAGTTTGGAAGTGACATTCTTGTTGAATGTATAACCTATCTGTGCATTCTTCAGACGCAGGTAGTTGGTCTTCTTCAGGAAGAATGAGTTGTAGGTGGACGTATTGCGGTTGCTGGCAGCTTCCAGACGCGGCATTTGGGCATTTCCATTTTGGTTTTCGGGAGTCCATCTGTCGCGGAAGTGGACACCACCGAATACTTCATACGCAGGACCTTCTACCCACTCTCCATACATCATGCGGTTGGCACCGGCAGATCCTTGAAGCAACAAGCTGATGTCAAAGCCTTTCCATTCGCCGGATATGTTCCATCCAAAAGTGAACTTAGGAATGTTAGAGTGGAAAATCTCACGGTCGTTGGGATCAATTGTACCATTTCCGTCTTTGTCCACAAACTTTACGTCACCGGGTTTTAAGGCAGACATGCCACGCGGGTCAGATTTGTATTTGGCTTTGTATGCGGCCAGATCTTCTTCATTGGCAATCAGTCCGTCGGCTTCATAGATGTAGAAAGCGTTCAGTGAAGCACCTACAGTCTGGATAGTCCAGTCGCTGATGTTCATATTGTCGCTGCCGCGGTCAATCCACTCGTTCTTGTTATAAGAGAAGTTGAACGAAGTATTGAAAGAGAATTTGCCGAATTCTTTGCGATAGCCCAACATGGCTTCCACACCGGCGTTGCGTACCACACCGGCGTTTTGTTCGGGCGCATCCAAACCGATGAAGTAGGGAATACCCAATGTCAGCAAGATGTCTTTCGTGTCTTTGGTGTACCAGTCGAGTTCACCATAGATGGAGTTGTTGAGCAATGAGAAGTCCAGACCGATGTTGAATTGTTCTACGGTTTCCCAGGTGATGTTGGGGTTTGCCATTTGCTGCTGATAAACACCGGTTGACAGATTTCCATCTACTACGAAGTTGCCGGTATTGTATTGAGGCATGTATTTGAATTCGCCGATTCGTTCGTTACCGGTTTGTCCCCATGAGGCTCTCAGTTTCAAGTTGTTGATAAGTTTCTGATTCTTCATGAACCCCTCTTCTGAGATGCGCCATGCAGCAGAGAATGAAGGGAACACACCCCACTTGTGACCTTTGGCAAAACGGGAGGAACCGTCGCTACGCACATTGGCCTCAAACAAGTATTTGTCCTTGTAACCGTAGTTGATACGTCCGAAGAAGGAGTTGATGCCCCACATGTCGGGATAACCGTATGCAAACTGGCTGTCGGCAGAGCCCAAAGAGACATCAGGCATAGAGTCTGAAATCAGGTTGCGACGCTCGGCGCTTGAGTAGTAGTTGCGATAAGAAATTTGCTCCATACCATACAATACAGAGAAGTCGTGCACTTCGTTGAAACGTTTCTTGTAGTTGGCAAGGAAACGCAATGTCAGTTGGTAATCGTTGTTGCGTGCATCGTAAACACGGTTCGGATTGTTGCGTTGATATACAAACTCATCATCGCCATTCTTGTATTGATAGTTCTTGTAGTGAACTTTTCTTCTGTCCCATGAAGCGTTCAGAGAAGCCACACCGGTAAATATCAAATCCTTGATGGGTTCTAATTCTGCTTTTACCTGTCCGTAGAGCAGGTCTTTATTGTAGCGGTCCTCGCCTACAACATTCATATCCAGCATGGAGATAGGATTCTGGTTCTGAGAGTCCAGACGGTAGTTTCCGTTTTCATAACGAACGGGTACGGTCGGTGTCATACTGGAGGCACTGCTCTGTGCGCTTCCTAAGGCTTCCGGCCACAGACGGTCGATATGGCGATAGGTAAGGTCACTGCTGACTTTCAGGTATTTTCCTACGTTCAAGTCGGTGTTTACGCGGTAGCTGTATCGTTTGTAGTTCGTGTTGTCCGTCAGACCCGGTTGATCCAAGTAGTCGAATGATACCAAGTAGCGTCCGATTTCACTACCACCGTTTAGGTTTACGGTGTGTTGTGTGATATAGGTAGGTTTATATACCTCGTTCATGTAGTTTGTGTACGAGTAGTTGTACGGGTCGTTTCCTCTTTCCATTGCCAGCATGTCGTCTTCCGACCATTTGGGTTGGCTGCCGGCATTGGTCAATGCTTCGTTCACCATCGTCATGTATTCGCGGGCTGATACGGCTTTCGGTTTTACCGCTCTGTCCTGAATACCGATAGAACCGTCATAGGAGAGTTTCACTTTACCCTCTTTGCCACGTTTTGTAGTTACCAAGATCACACCATGGGCTGCACGCGAACCATAGATAGAGGCTGAAGCGGCGTCTTTCAATACGGAAATGTTTTCAATTTCGGCTGCCGGCACTTGGCTCAGTGACATTTCGACTCCATCTACCAGAACCAGCGGTTTGGAGTTACCGGTTGTGCCTACACCACGAAGGAATATTTCCGGGTCATCGCTACCCGGTGCACCGCCACGGTCCATGATAGTGATACCGGAAGAAAGTCCTTGCAAGGCTTTCGTGGCGTTGACTACTGTCATTTTGTTCAGTTCCTTACCATCTACTTTTGCCACGGCACCTGTAGTAGTGACTTTGCGTTGTACGCCATAACCTACGACAACCACTTCGTTCAAGGTTTGTGCGTCTTCTGCTAACTGGATATTCAGTTCTGTCTGATTGGTGATTTTGATTTCTTGCGTCACATATCCGATGAAAGAAATCTGAATCGTGGCACCCGGGGTGACGGTTAATGTGAACTTTCCGTCTAAATCGGTCAGTGTGCCATTGGTTGTTCCTTTCTCAAGAATGTTGGCACCGATAATAGTCTCACCTAAATTATCGGTTATAGTACCGGTAATTATTTTTTGTTGGTTTACAATAGGAGCTGTTGTTGCATTCCCTTTGGCTGTAGCTTCTGCGTATGCACAGAAATTTGTTGCAAACAATGAAGCAAGGGTCACTCCTAAAATCAAGTGGCTGTGCCTCGGTCTTGACATATCCCAAAACTTTGGCAATTTGTTTAGATTCATAGTTCTGATTTTTAAATTAATACTATAGGTTATTTAATAATTGCTACATATCCGCCACCATCATACATATTGATGGTAATCTTGTTGCCTTGCTGTACCTTGCGGCTGCGACGTGCAAAGTCGTTGGCATTTAGGTCAACGTTTACACCATCTTCCCAATAGGTCAGTGTTTTGTTCTTCTTGCTGATGAAGTCAAGGTCAATTTCAAACTTCTGACCTTTAGCGCCTGCCATACCGCCGATGAACCAAGTATCACCGCTGCGACGGGCCACTACTACATATTCGCCAACAGCTGCTTTCAGTACACGGGTTTCATCCCAAACCACAGGTACTTGAGAAAGGAACTCCATGCATTCCGGTTCGCGGAGGTAGTTGGAAGGAGAGTCACACAACATCTGCAGTGGGCTTTCATATATTACGTACATACCCAGTTGGTGGCAGCGTGTACCAACAGAAGCGGGCAGGTTGAAGTTAATCTGATGGTCCTTCTCATGAAGGTTAATCATGGCACCCGGAGTGTAGTCCATCGGACCGGCAACCATACGAGTGAACGGCAGAGTGACGTTGTGAGCAGGAGTCACGAAGCTGCCCCATTTGTGGTTTTCACAACCGGCAACACCTTCAGAAGTCAATACGTTGGGGAAGGTACGCAACCATCCTGTCGGTTTGTAAGCTCCGTGGAAGTCAACCAACATTTTGTGTTCGGCAGCCTTACGGGCCACTTCGTAGTAGAAGTCAACAACTTCTTGGTCATCGCGGTTGAAGAAGTCCATCTTGATACCCTTCACACCCCATTCTTGATACTTATCGAATGCCTCGTCAATTTTTTCACGGAAGGGAGCCCAGGATACCCACAAAATGAGATCTACGTTTTTCTTCTTACCGTAAGCCACTAGCTCTTCCATGTTGATTTCGGGAATTACTTTGGTTACGTCCCAAGCTTCTGACCATCCATCGTCCAGCACCACATATTCAATACCATACTTAGAAGCGAAATCGATGTAGTATTTATAGGTGTCGTTGTTGATGCCGCACTTAAAGTCAACACCGGTCAGGATAAGGGCGTTGTACCAGTCCCAAGCGATTTTACCCGGACGTACCCAAGAGAAATCGCCTTCTGCTTCGGGAGCCAATTTGTAAATCATCTGGCTGGTCATAAGGTCAACATCGTTGTCTGTCACAATCAGGGCACGCCACGGATAGTTGCGTGTGCCTTTTACGGCAGCAATGTAGTCGGCACGCTTGGTAGGGAAAATCTGACGGTCGTCTGTCTTGTAGTCTTCCAAAGAGACGGCAGCATACTTGCCTGCCAATTCGTTTTTGCCTTGCTTGCGCAGGAACATACCTGGATAGCTCTCCAAATCAGACTCGCTGATGAACATACGGGCTGTTTCGTTCAGTTTAACAAGGAAAGGAGTGCTGCAGAAACGGTCGGTACCGATTTCTGAGAGTTTCAACGGTTTGAACAAAGGCTGTTGCGGAGAAAGCATGGTGCGCTCTTCGCCAAAGAGTACGTCGTAATCTTCGGCAAAGCAAAAAGTTGCTTCTTCGCTCAGCACCTTCAACGAACCGTCGAAGTCGGTGTGGAAGCGATAAGCCAATCCATCATCATACACGCGGAAATGCAACTGATACTTGTCGGCTTTCAATACCATTTCATTATAATGGTCAACAATCTGTGCGCTCTTCTGGCGTACTACCGGTTTTAATACTTGGTTTTTAGAGAAACGATCCACTTTGTTCACCTTCATATTCCGTCCTATTACCACGCCATTGTCGAAGGTCATGGAAATAGCTGAAGGATTTAAAATAGTTTTACCATTGAAGCTAACAGAATAGGTGGTGTTTGCTCCGGTTTCCACATTTACAGAGATTGCGTTGTTGGGGGAAGTTACAGTGTAGTTCTCTGCATAAGCTACACTTCCGCATGCCAACATAAGGCATAAAAAGATTTTCTTCATACTCTTATTTTTAGAGGTTATACATTCTGGCAGCAAAAGTATTATCTTCACAAGAAAGAGGCGGAATCTATTATTCAAAGCATTGTCCGAATCATACAAAACAATGACTTTATCGTACAAAAAAATAGCTCTATCGTACAAATGTATAATATAATATGTAGATTTTCAATACATTATAATCTATTTAAGGAAATAGGGAAAGGAAAAAGACAGAGAGGTCTGAAAATAGGGGGGATGGTATATACAAAAAACTCTCCAACGGACTTTTTGATGGTTTGTTGTCCTTTGGAGAGCTTTCTGAATTTATAGAAATGTTCTTTATTGGTAGATTGCTTTTTTACCTGCCAATAATGTATTCTTCATAAGAGATACAATGGTCATCGGACCTACGCCGCCGGGTACGGGAGTGATGAAGGAACATTTAGGCGCCACTTCATCAAACTTTACATCGCCGGTCAGCTTGAAACCCGATTTCTTGGTGGCATCCGGCACACGGGTGGTACCAACGTCAATGACAACAGCACCCTCTTTGAGCATTTCCGCCTTCACGAAGTTGGGCTGTCCCAATGCGGCAATGATGATGTCGGCTTCTTGGCACTCTTTCACCAAATTCTTGCTGCGGCTGTGGCACACAGTTACAGTCGCGTCGCCCGGATAGGCTTTCTGCATCATCAGTGCGGCCATTGGCTTTCCAACGATGTTGCTGCGTCCCAATACTACGCATTTCTTTCCGGAGGTTTCTATCTGATAACGTTTCAGAAGTTCAAGGATGCCGTTGGGAGTAGCGGATACATAACAAGGCAGTCCGATAGACATACGTCCCACGTTGATGGGGTGGAAACCGTCAACGTCTTTGCGATAATCGATTGTCTCAATGACCTTCTGTTCGGAGATATGCTTGGGCAAGGGGAGTTGCACGATGAAACCGTCCACATCGGCATCTTCATTCAATTCACGAACTTTGGTGAGTAACTCCTCTTCCGTCACGTCTGCTTCGTAGCGGATAAGGGTTGACTTGAATCCGCAAACTTCGCATGCTTTTACTTTGGCGGCAACGTAGGTTTCGCTGCCTCCGTCGTGTCCTACGAGGATGGCAGCCAAATGCGGGCGTTTGCCTCCGTTAGCCACAATTTCGGCTACTTCTGCTGCAATCTCCTGCTTTACTTGCTCGGAAATCGCTTTTCCATCAATTAGTGTCATATCGTTTGAATTTATGAGTTGTTAGAGGTAACTTCTAAGAAATTGAAAACAATCTCCTAAGGCATTATTTTCTTAGTTTCGGCATCATCATTTTCCCCATCTTGCTGCCTGTCACCATCTTCATCATCTTACGGGTTTCGTCGAACTGTTTCAGCAAGCGGTTCACTTCCTGAATGTTCGTACCGCTACCTTTGGCGATGCGCTGACGGCGCGAGCCGTTCAGGATGGCGGGATTGCTGCGCTCTTTGGGAGTCATGGAGTAAATGATGGCTTCGATGCTCTTGAAGGCGTTGTCATCGATGTCAATGTCTTTGATGGCTTTGCCTACGCCCGGAATCATAGTGGCGAGTTCCTTCAGATTACCCATCTTCTTGATTTGCTGAATCTGGCTCAGGAAGTCGTTGAAGTCAAATTGGTTTTTGGCAATCTTCTTTTGCAGGCGTTTGGCCTCTTCCTCATCGTATTGTTCTTGTGCACGCTCTACCAACGACACGATGTCGCCCATGCCGAGGATTCGGTCGGCCATACGTGAAGGGTGGAACTGATCAATGGCATCCAACTTTTCGCCGGTACCCACAAATTTGATCGGTTTGTTCACCACCGTGCGGATGGAGAGGGCGGCACCGCCTCGGGTATCACCGTCCAGTTTCGTCAGCACCACGCCGTTGAAGTCAAGTCGTTCGTTGAACTCTTTGGCGGTGTTTACGGCATCCTGACCGGTCATTGAGTCCACTACGAACAGAATTTCGTTCGGATTGATTGCCTGCTTGATGGCGGCGATTTCGTTCATCATCTCCTCGTCCACAGCCAGACGACCGGCCGTATCGACGATTACCAAGTCATATCCTTTCGCTTTGGCTTCCTGGATGGCGTTTTGTGCGATGGCTACCGGGTTTTTGCTATTCGGTTCGGAATACATCGGCACGTCAATCTGCTCGGCCAATACGCGCAACTGTTCGATGGCGGCAGGGCGATATACGTCGCAAGCCACCAGCAACGGTTTACGGTTTTTCTTGGACTTCAGCATACGTGCCAGTTTTCCGGAGAAGGTGGTCTTACCGGAACCTTGCAAACCAGACATCAAGATGACGGCAGGTTTGGCATCGATGTTGATGTCGGCAGTTTCGCCACCCATAAGCTTGGTCAGCTCGTCGTGCACGATTTTTACCATCAACTGACTGGGCTTTACGGCTGTGAGCACGTTTTGTCCCAATGCTTTTTCCTTAACGGTATCGGTGAAATTCTTGGCTACCTTATAGTTTACGTCAGCATCCAAAAGTGCTTTACGCACGTCCTTCAGGGTCTCTGCCACGTTGATCTCGGTGATTTTTCCTTCACCTTTCAGAATCTTGAACGACCTCTCAAGTCTTTCGCTTAAATTATCGAACATACTATCTATTTACATTTACAGAATTACAAAATACGCTAATTGAGGCGCAAAAATACAAAAAATCTGTGTAACTGCCTTTTTTTCTGGCAATATCATGTAATAATCATGCAACAAATGCGCAATTACTCCAATTTTCGGAGCAGCAAGGAGGCTTTTTCTGCCTGATACTGCTTCTCTGCCACAATCTGTCGCAGCAAACTGACGGCTTTGGGCTTCTCTTTGTTCATCAGGTAGCATAAGCTTAATTGCCAGCAGGCTTCCTGATAGTGGCGGTTGATGTCACCTTCTGCTAGTATTTGCTCAAGCAGGATGATGGTTTTTTATGGATGATCTACAATTGCTGTTGGAAAAAAAGAATAGGCGTTTACCTTTTAGATGTTATATCTATTAAGAGTATGAAGAATCACTCATTTGATGAATAGCAGAATGGCTTTGGCGAGAAAACATTGCGTGTCGTCCTGAAACCTGAGAATTTTCAATCCTGTCAGCGCAAGACTTCTTGCGGAGCATTCAGGGGAACCGTTGGGCTCTATCGATTTCCCTGCTTCTGCTTTCTTTGAAAAAAGCGAGAGCATTCTTCATGTTTTCTGAAGAATAGTTATGCTATATTCAAATTATCATTAAATTTGCGACATCTTCATTCGATGAGGCTTTTGGGGCTTTTTATATCTTATCATTCACCCAGTGTGATTGTTAACTTTTTTTTATGGAGTGGACAATGATGCGTTGTGGGGTGTATTGAATATGTCATATTTGCGTGGGGTCTCGAAGTTGCTCGTTCTGATAAGATGGGCAGTCTCAGGGCCTCA
>NZ_JAICZW010000208.1 GCF_029057325.1 Bacteroides sp.
CCCATAACCCATCGCCCGCTTGTCTGGTTCGTGGCAACGATGTTACTGCTGTTGCCCGTCCTTGCCCATGCGCAAGAGCCTCTGAAGACACTCACGCTGTTCGAGAAATTCGGTGACCGGCCCAACGTGACCCGTGTGGAACTGAACGGAGAAATCCTCCGTTCCTACCGGATGACGACCTACAAGAGCCTCGTCTTCAAAGACGTGACCGACTATCAGAAAGAGGTGGAAGAGTGCCTGAAGTATGACGTGGCACACTCCCTGCAAGTGAAGAAAAGCCAGGAGGTGACAGACGGCGGTGTGCTGCGGAGCATCTACTACCAACTGACTCCCGTGAAACGGAAGCAACGATACCTCCTCTTCAAACGCGGAAAGGAGCAGACCGCCGCCCTGATATTCATCGAAGGAGAACTCACCGAACAGGAGCTGATGAAGATGCTCTATCAGAAGCGGTGAAACCCTGCCATCCATTGTCCAATCAACAAAAACAACATATCCCAATGAAAGCAAAACAGATGATTACGGCATGCGCCCTCCTGCTGACGGCAGTATGCCCCGCCCACGCACAAGCGTTGTCCCCCACCACCGACATTGCCACCGACACCCTGCGCCATGCCCGCATCAGCACGCAAGGCGACTCCATCATCATCCGACGGGGAAGCGGAGACCTGCGCATCCGGATTTACGAGAAACAAGAAAAAGCGGGAAAACCCGACGAGCAAAAAGAGGTGGAACTCTTCGAAGGAGTCTATCTGGAGAAGGCAGATGCCGACAAGCGCACCTTCCTCGATGCCCTGCCCTTCATCCCCAAGAAGAAAAAATACCACTACGACCCGCATTGCTCCGGCGTGTTCATCGGCTATAGCCGCCTGGCGGATGACTTCCTCTCCTTCAGTTCCGACAGCCCGATGGAGCTCAACCTGTCCAAATCTTGGGAATTCGGTTTCGACCTCCTCACGGATTATCACAGCTTCAAGAAAAACCCGCATTGGGGCATCAATATGGTCATAAGCTGGGGTTACCGTTCATTCAGTTTTGATGGCAACCACGCCCTGCTGAAAGAAGAAGGCAACAGCATTTTCACCACAGGCGATGAAGAGACCGCATATAGCAAGAGTCGTTTGCGCCATTTCTTCTTCCGCATACCCGTATTGCTGGAATGGCAACAAAGCTACAACAAACTGTTCGTCAACGCCGGTCCCGAATTCGAGATACGCCACGGTGTGAAGTCCTTCTCGCACATCAACGGTGGTAAGAAGCAAACGATAGGTAAGGGAATGTATGTGCGACCTGTCGGCGTCAACCTGCTGGCGCAAGCGGGTTACAACAATTTAGGCATTTACCTGCGCTACTCCATCAACGAACTGTTCCAAAAAGACAAAGGGCCGAAGGTATCGCCCTACTCGTTCGGTATAGCGTGGTATTGGTAACTTACCCATTATCCATATATTGGGAGGTGTGTCAAAACGAAAAGAAACCGGCATAATGCATAGATTTTAGGCACGGGATTACACGGATTTTACGGTTCAGTCAAGAAGAAAAACCGTGTAAATCCGTGTAATCCGTGCCTAAAAGAAAGTGAGATGCACATCTATATATCAATGAAATCTTTCCTATATTCAAGCGCATGAAGACATCAATTGAAGTTGCTTTTTCCTTGTCATGATTCTTAGTTTACCGAGTTTATAGAAAAAAGCCGAAAGACAGCATAGTGGCAACATTCCATTCATTTCCGATATAGAAAACATCAACCATCCCCTTCTTGCTTCTTTTACATCCATGTGTAATGTTTCCGTCTCCACTACCAACCGTAGAGTAATCATCATAACGAGAAGAACGAACGCCATACCCCACAAGTCCCTTTACATATACATCAACTATTTGATTCCCACTCTGGAATATCTCATAACCAGGACCAATAGCGCCCAACAGCGTATTCCGTTCATCGCGTACAACGAAAGGAGCTCCTTTCTGTATAACTTTCTTATCGCCTTCATGAGTTCCCCAATGTCCCATCAGTTCACAAAAGGAATGCTCCGAAAAATAGAAACGGGCACGTACATCAAGTGCAAATCCTTTTGGAGAATACGCATCCGACATCCATTCATATCCGGCTCCGATACTATAAAGCGCCGCCCCATCCTTGAAGCCACTCTCCTGAGCAGCCACTCCCCGACAAACATACGGCAAGAAACAGATGGTCACAATCAAGAGAAACTGTCGGGGATTTAATCGCCTCTTGCCTTCATGCTCAATCCAAGACGGCACAGGAAGCCCGTCGCCTATTCTCTTATGCACCGAAGATAATCTCATTTCACCACAGGATTATATTGTTCGGCAATGGCAGTGAAGTCGAACGCATCAATCTCCTTGTTTGCTATCTTTTGGCACAATACGGGGTCATCGGAAAGGTATTCCTGCCACTGCTTGCGCATATACGACCGGCTGGATATGCTTCTTCCGATAAGTATCGGACACTCATCTTTCTGACGCCTGATACAGTATTTTATGCCCTCATCCCTGCTGTAAGTAATGACCAAGGCTCCATCTTTGGCAAGGCTGTATGTATGCCCATACGCAGTGATGAGAAGATGATCGCCCGCACTGTTCAGTATCTGCCAATTCTTGAATGTCCGGAATTTCAGTTCCCCTTTCCTTGTATATGGTATCTTAGCTTCCGTATATACCAATGTCTGCCGTTTCTCAAGATGGTTTTTGCGTGCCAATGTCATATATTCAATCTCTTCGCTTTTGATTTTCTTTCTTCCTTCGTCCGTCTTGATGCTGATGGTTTTGGCACCGGAAGGAAGATTGGAAGAGCGCTGTCCACCTATTTGTCCGGCAATCAACTGATTGTCCTTAGTGGTAATCTCCGTGTCATAGTAGGTAGTGCCACTGATTATAAGTTCCGCAACCTGACAAGAATAAAACGAGCATGCGCAAAATACTGACATGGCAGCCAGCAGAAGGTAGGATTTCTTAGAATGTCTCATAACAAATAGTATTTGATTAACGCCTCAAAATTAGGGCATAATAATCAAATAGTTATCAACATAGGTTGAGATATGGACTTAAGAAAAAGGGAAAGTATCGGTAAATGTCAGTTCTTTCCGGATGCGGCTCAGGTGTGTAGGCGTAATTTGCAGATAAGAGGCCAATTCTTTGAGAGTGATGTTTTGCAAGATATCCGGACACCGCCTCAACAAGGCAAGATAACGTTCTTTGGGCGACAGGCGATATAAATCCAGGTATTGTGTGTAAGCCTGCCGGAACAAACTTTCCGTCAGTATCTGGCGTTGCATCGGCGACTTCTCAAGCAGATGCTTAAATTCAGCAGCCGGACACATCATAACTTCTGTCTTTGTCGCCGCTATTATATTGCTTTTAACAGGCTGCCCGCTTACAGCACTTTAAAAAATCACCAACCGGACAGCCGCTGAATACAAAACCTGTAATGTGTTCTTCTCCACACGTATCTGTTACGATATATTTAAAATATCCTTTCCTGATAAATCCCCAATACTTAATGGTATCTCCACAGCAAGCAAAGGATTCCCCTTTCTGGAAACACTTCAATATTCCCTTTTGGTAACAGATGTCACGCCAGAAAGCCATATCCACACTACTTACGTATGCATTGAAATTTTCCA
Source organism: Bacteroides sp. (assembly GCF_029057325.1). Classification (GTDB taxonomy): domain Bacteria; phylum Bacteroidota; class Bacteroidia; order Bacteroidales; family Bacteroidaceae; genus Bacteroides. Next base: position 3,651 of record NZ_JAICZW010000208.1, read on the forward strand.
TAATAACTCACTAAACTTTCACTTAACAAAGAAAACTGGTCAAGGCCGTTCCATTCATCATGTTAAGAGTTTCCTACATCTTTAATAATGACGAATTGAAACGAACTTGACCAATATATTGCGATAATAAACGCTGCGTTGCTCAAATATGGGTCCTCCCCCGTATTTCCATTCACATAAATTGCTTCCGTCTCTCTTAGAAACGCATTCCCAACGTAAGCATCACTTTGCTGCGCGTATTGGTAACCTTCGTTGCCGGCGGTGTCACCAGACCGTCTATATCATTATAGAACGGATAGAAGTTCGACTTATACGTATCATATTTATAAGCCAAATCCGCATAGAACGAAGAGAAGCGATAACCGATACCCAACGTAAACGTATTCATAGCCTGATTGTTGGCAAAGTCCGTATCCGTATTGATGGAATTGGAAGGAAGCGCCTTCACCGCATCGTCCTTATAGGCAGCTGAACTATAATTATAACCGGCACGCAACGAGAACGAGGAAATCGGTTTGAACTCCGCACCCAAACGCAGCGTATGCACGCCCTTCATACAAAGATCAGCCTCGCCCGTTTCCCAAGCCATTTCATCGCCGTATGGATACTTGAACTTCATGCTTGAATAATCTTCGTATTCATATTCAGCACCCAAAGCCACCTCTTTACCAATCGTGTAACCCAAACTTGCATTGAACACCCACGGAGTTTGCAACTTAAAATCACGTTCCATATCCCTGCCATCCAATGCCGCATAAGTATCTACGGTGGTTTTGGTCAAAACCTCATCCCCGGTAGCATCGGGCAAATACATATCCGAATTAAGCAAGGCACCCGTGGTGTAGGTCAGTTTATAATAGGTAGGAGTATGCACAGCCAAACCGATACGCAACGGAGAATCCTCTATCGGACGAAGAATAGCACCGAACTTGAAGTCGTAGCCGGAACCATGTATGCGGTTGAAGCTCTCCAAAGAGTAACCCTCCTGATAATTCTGTCCATCATCCCAGGTGTAATTGAAATTCTCATCGTACAACGAGTACTTACGATAGTTCACATCGTAGGCACCAATGGTAACACCAAAATAGAAACGGTCGTTTACGTTGAACGAAACGTTGAAGTTGTACTGGTCAATACCGCCACGCTCGCGCGACAAGAAATAGGCATCGGCCTCAGAAGGGATGTATGGGTCGTAGAAATCGGGATACCCCTCCTCTCTATTCTCGAAAAGAAGAGCGCCTTGATAGCCAAGAGCACCCAGCCAACCGGCATCATTGTTACGGTAAATATCTTTGGAGTTCCAATCCAATGGCTTCCCATAGCTATGATAGACATAGTCTTGTGCATCGGTGGCCTGCTGAGCCATGCTACGTATCTGCGAAAGATAGAGGTTATCGATGCTTCCCATCATGCCTTGCATCGTCATGTTCTTGTAGAACGACTTCGACCGATGATAGTTGAATCCCAGATTCACATAACGCAACGGAGTGTGGTTGCCTATTTTGGTGGCCAACACAAAGCCGGCATTATCAAAGTTCCAGCGGTTCTTGTTCGCTTCAAACTTGCTGCCCACATAATTGCTCTCCGTACCCGTTATCGAATAACCGAACGTAAGCATGGCATCGTTGCTACGATAAATACCGATACCTGCCGGATTGGTGGCGATGGTGGAAATATCACCGCCCAACGCCCCCATGGCACCACCCATTCCAACAAAACGGGCGGTTCCGTTCAAATCTTTTTGTGCAATGTTCGTTGCATCGTATATAGTCTGTGCTCCTGTGCTTGCAACCGCAAGCAGTGTAAGAGCCATCATGGTTATCTTCTTCATAATTCAGAATCTTGTGAAATTAAAAACATATTTGTATTTACCGTCTTCTGGAGCTGCTGCCACCACTGGAACGACTGGTGCTGCCACCACCGCCAGAATAGCTACGGGTGCTGCTGCCGCCACTTGAGAAACCGGAAGACGAACGTGTGGAACTGCCCGACGAACGCGAAGGAGCAGTGTATGAACGACTGCTACTATTGCGATTGTCATCGTTGGAATAGCTGCGTGCCGGTGCCGCACTCGAACCTCTGTTGTAAGTCGAAGAGCTTCTGCTTGAAGTTCCTACAGAGGAACGTGTAGCCGAAGAACGGCTGCTGCGAACACTCTCCACATTGCCACTATTGTACGAAGAACTGCTGCGGGTGCTGCTCGGACGCGTATAAGTAGAACGGCGAGTAGAAGCCGCATCTGAACGGGTGGCATTCGAACGAGTGGCAGAAGAACCGGAACGGACTGCAGAGGAAGAGCCGGAACGGACCGTAGATGAAGAGCGCGTGCCCACCACCCGACGGGAAGCTGACGTACCGGTAGTAGTGCTACGACGCACCTGACCGGAATTGCCCGTACTGCCCCGACGTATCGTCTGGCCGCCATTTACAGAAGAAGAACGGCGGGTAGTGGAAGACAATCCCCTATTACCTACGTATGAGGAACGGTTTGCACCGTAAGAGCGTCTGTCCGTATAAGCGTTATGCGCCCAATGACCGCTTCCCCAGTGACTGCCACCCCAGTGACCACCGTAATAATAAGGATGATGATAATAATGGTGATGGTGTCCCCACCAGCCACCTGCATGCCAGCCTCCCCATCCGAAGCTCCAACCGGGACCGTACCAGCTGTTCCATCCCCAGCCATAGTAGGGATAGCCGCCCCAACCGTAGGAGTTATAACGCCAATCCCACCACAGACGATTGGTGAATGTAGGGAAAGCGTAAGCATACAAGCCATCGGTATATACGTTCCACTCCCAGGAATTCAGCCCATAGACCACATCCCAATAGAGCGGGCTGCTGATGCTGATGGCATAACGGGGATTGCGGAAACGAATGATGCGGGTGGCATACTCATAGTCATCCTGCGAGCCTTCGAACCCGCCGTTCACCCATTCGCCATCCAATCCGTCATACGCCTTCTCCTCGATATAGAGCGTATCGTTCTCCATTCTGAAATCATTGTTGCGGGAATCGTAACGACGATTGTATTCGTCCACGTCGCGGGTGTTTCCTTTGCGGTCTTTCACCACCACCGTCGTACTGCCCGGCGATGTATAGACCGTGGTCGGCGCATTCGACTTTACCACGACTTCTTCTACAGGAGGAGCCACTCTCCGCTCCTGCTTCACTTCCACTTTCTTCTCCTCTTTCTTCTTGGAAGGAGTGAAGTAAAGGTCGTCATCTACACTTTGCGCCACCAGTGTCCACGGGAGGCACAAGGCAAAAAGCGATAAAGAAACAATCTTTTTCATATTCGTTTGGTTTATAGATTTTACATTCATCTGTTTTTTCGCGTCACAAAGATAATGCGGGAATTCATTCCATGCAGCAGATTTTCCCCAAAGATTGATAGGGAATTCCCTAAATGCGCCTTATCTTTGTACTCAAAACAAAAAATATACAAAAACGGTTTGGCTGCTTATGGATAAACAAGGGCCGCCTTTCGCATTTAACAAATAAATTTTATTCCGATGAAATACTTAGAATTTACATTCCGCACAACTCCGTGCACAGAAGTGGTCAATGATGTCCTCTCCGCCGTTTTGGGCGAAGTGGGGTTCGAGAGTTTTGTAGAGCAGGCCGATGGCATCGCCGCCTATATACAGAAGGAACTTTATAGTGAATCCGCCCTCCAGGAAATGCTTGCCGACTTCCCCCTGCCCGATGCGCAGATCACATACGACTACGTGGAAGCCGAAGACAAGGACTGGAACGAGGAGTGGGAGAAGAACTTCTTCCAACCTATCGTCATCGGCGACCGCTGCGTCATCCACAGCACCTTCCACCACGATGTTCCCCAAGCGGAGTATGACATCGTCATCAACCCGCAAATGGCTTTCGGCACGGGACACCACGAAACCACCAGCCTCATTATCGGCGAACTGTTGGACAGCGACCTGCAAGGCAAGTCTTTGCTCGATATGGGTTGCGGCACCTCCATCCTCGCCATCCTGGCACGCATGCGCAGAGCATCTCCCTGCACTGCCATCGACATCGATGAATGGTGTGTGCGCAACTCACTAGAAAACATCGGCCTGAATGGGGTGGACAACATCGCAGTCTTCCAAGGCGACGCCTCTTCATTGGAAAGCAAAGGCCCCTTCGACGTAGTCATCGCCAACATCAACCGCAACATCCTGCTGAACGACATGAAGCACTACATCGCCCGCATGAATCCCGGTGCGGAACTGCTGATGAGCGGCTTCTACACAGATGACATTCCTGTCATCCGCGAAGAGGCGGAACGCAACGGGTTGCGCTTTGTCCATCACCGTGAGAAGAATCGGTGGGCGGCGGTGAAGTTTCAGAAAAAATAAAACGAATCATTCATCCTTCAACGCCTCCACCGGCGAAATGGTGCTGATACGTCGTGCCGGAACATACACCCCCAGGC
>NZ_JAICZW010000209.1 GCF_029057325.1 Bacteroides sp.
GTTGTGATTTGCTTTCATTTTAGTATCTTTGAACCATTGAAAACAGCAGAACGCACATTACATATTCATTTTCAATGTGATACAGTACAAATTAGAATTATAAAAACGAGATTTTTTTATTAAAACAACTCAAGTTGTTGTCCTGGGGTATTTACATCCACTATCTTTTTCCCATAAAAAAGTTCTATATTTCCAAATTGTTTATCCGTTATGCACATAATTCCTACGCTTCCATATTCGGGCAAAAAAGATTTAACTCTTTTTATATGTACCTCCGCATTCTCACTACTTGCACAATGACGAACATAAATAGAGAACTGAAACATCGTAAAGCCATCCTTCTGCAAATTCTTTTTAAAATCCACATAGGCTTTCTTATCTTTTTTCGTTTCAGTCGGTAAATCAAACAGTACAAATACCCACATAATTCGATATTCACTAAACCGGTCCATCATATCTCCGGATATGATATTTTACGCAATTCCCCACTGAAACATTTATACAAAGAAGCTGTAGTCTGCCCTACAGCAACCATCAATGGTCTGCGTTTTCCCGAAATATTTGTTTCCAACGTAGGAATAGACAATAGCTGAACCTTCAAATCCTTTGTCAAGTCCGTATAGTTATTGCTATTTTGAACTATACGATATACTAATCTATCCACATACGGACGATATGGTTCCATAATATCATCCGCCAAACAATAAGCATTATATCGATTGTGATGATGTATTCCTAAAGTCGGTAAAAGCCCACTCGCAACCAACCCGCGGGCTACAACCGCACGCAAAATGGCATATCCGTAGTTCAACAGATTGTTGGGCGGAATCCCTTCCCGGTCCCTTGTAAACCCTTCTATTTTGAAAAGATTCTTCCAATAATAGGCAGCAGCACGGGCCTCTAAATTATCAGAATCGCCACTTTTCACGCCTGTAGCCCAAATTCTCATACACTTCACTTCTTCTCCAGCACATTCGCTTAATACCGTAGCCTGATTCTCAATTTTTGCTTTTACCGTTTGCTGCCAAAGCTGCTTCATCAAAGGTAAAGAAGCATCAAGTTGCTGCCTGAATCTTTCGTTTTGTGTAGTATTTCCGCACAATGGAAGCAGTAAACCAACCGGCATACTTTTAGCATCACAGGTAATTACTGCACAATTATTCTCAAGCAAAGCTTCCAACACTCCGGAGGTAACGGTAATTTGCTTATTGTCTAATACCACTACTCCGATATCTTCTATCGGTTTGGTTACTTCAAGTTTTTGTTGCAATCCCTTGGGCAAAGTATCATTCTTAACTACCTCCGGCAATTTAATCACCAATTGAGCATTCCTCAAAGACAGATAAACCGGATTTCCAAAATAAAGCGTTTTCTTAATCATAGTATTTGTTTTTTTAATAACTACTGCTTATCCACTTTCCAAAACGACCATTAGATATATTTCCAATTTAAAACAAGTTCTATTAAGCCACAAGTATAACAGCTATATGACAATCATCAATACTCTCCTATAGAGACTATTTGCCCAATGTGATTTACTCGAACTTTTACCATTCTATCAATTTTGGTCAGTGAAGTAATTCGTTTCCACGTTATTTCCTGTAACTCCTTTTTATCTTCTATAGATGTTTCTAAATGATGTCTAAAGACATAATATTTCGTCGAGAATTTCTGTACTCTGAATAAGTTCGGACTTATTAACGCATAATTCTCCGGATTTAATAAGTCTATTTCTTTAGGATTAAATCCCGTATTCTCATTTGGAAATACAAAATACTCATTTTGCTTCATACTAAACAAGAACTGCCATCCTTCACTGTTTCGATAATCTTTATCTACAATGGGTTGTCCCAAATTTGCCCGTGCCACCGCGTCAAAAAAAGGAACCACAACCTCATCAAACTCATATTTGGGATTTCCTTCTTCATCAAGCACCAACTGCCCTGCTTTATCTAAGACAGGCTTTCTATAAATAGCGACATGATGATTGTTACCAGTATTTACAAAATCCACAGGAATTTTTCTTCCCTCTCTGTCCAGAATTAGATTACCGTCTTTATCCCTCTTCTCATGCAGTGATTGCGCCTTGCTGATGCCTCGAATAGTAACCCGCTTAATGGAAATCCCCTTAGACTCATTCAACCATATTGGATTTTCATCCAAGTTAGCAAATGCTTTTTGAGCATCTCCTGCATATTCCTCCAATCGTTTTTTGAGAATATTACGTATTCCCACATCTATCACTTTATCAATTTTCAAATCAGGGTCAATAGGTTTTCGTATGGTATAGACCGTTTCAAATACAACTGTCTGTACTTTGTCTGGAACTACTTTCATTTGATCTTCGCCAAGATATAGCGGATTTTTCTCCAATGTATTTTTACCGGTAAAAGCCTTTCTGGGGTCATTGCCAAAAGCTTCCAAACGTTTTAACAAAGCATTCCTATAAGCACATTTGCAGACAGTAGCTATTTTAACAGCATCAAAAGAAGCATTCACCTTTTCTATTTTTGTAACATAACGCTGATGGCTACCATAAACGTATTCAAGATGTAATTGTCCACGTGGCGTTTGTTGTAACCTCTTGTTTTCACCTCTATTTTTCTTCTTGGTATGATTTAGATTAGAAGTAACCACTTTATTCTTTGCTTTAATGGAAATCAGCAAATTTTCCAGATGATGTTTTGCTTCTGCCCTAAACCGTGCCAAAGATATGGGAGCGAGCGCCTTTCCATTTTCAAAATAGCGGTTCTTTATACCGGTTATATTATTATGCTCTTTAGCCCCTGACATCCAAAAAGCATTCTTATTATTAAAATATTGGATAAATACATCTTTTGTAAAAGCCACAGTTAAAGCATCCATCGCATGGTGACGATGGTCATTTCTTTTACTCCAGCCCTTTATCTTTTTGATTTTTCTTCCATCCTTATCTTCAAACACTTCCACTGCACCAGGAATCTTTTCATACTTAGCCAGATTCAGTTCTTTCATCACATCCACAAGCTGCCAGTCTTCACGTAGCTTATCGGTGACGGAACCGGTAGTAGCCACCACTCTACGACAAATCTCACCCAACATGGCAAGAGCCTTCTTAGATATATATTGTGTATTCCGCAAATCCCGATCAATAAATCCTTCAGGAATATCCTTCTCCTCCATTTTCAACTTCCTGAGTTTTGTTTTCTTATCCTTAAACAACCTCTCGCAACGATTAAGATATTCCTGCAATCCATCATCTCCGTATTTCCTTTTTACAAAATCATAAGCCGTCCTATTCCCTTTCTCTATATTAATGGACCGATACTCCAATGTTTTATTGGATAATGAATCATCAAAAAGGCGTGCTTGCGGAATAATATGCTCAATATCAATTTCCTTACTGAATAGTTTTTCTTTGGGAATATACATATCAGAATACAAAGCTTTATACCCATTCTCTTTCAACTCTTCATAAAGTTTATAACGTATAATATCATTGCGACTAGCATTAGTCATACCAAATTCCGTTTGCAATGCTTGACGAATTCTATCATTTTCACGAGTGCTCTGCGCTATGGATTTTATCAGTTCCTCTCGTTCTTTAGCATTTTTCTTTAGTTCACGAGCTAATTCCACACGAATTTCATCCGGACGGCCATAAGCATCAATAATGGAATTAATCAGATTGACCATCTGATTTAAAATCTTTTCGACCACAGGATTACGCAAACTATTCTTAGGGAGGAGTTCCAATTTGTCTTTCAATACCTTATGTTCCAATTCCTCTTTAGTCAACGAGGACTTGGAATGACGATAACCTGCATATTCGCACGCAAGGTCATATTGGTTACCATCTTTCAGGTAAGGTAGTATCTTCTTGATTGCCTTTGCACTCAGTCTTCCATAATCCTCCTGTAAAGACACGCGAGCAAATTCCACTGCATATTCCTTCTCTACATTGCAGAGTTGCATGATTCTTTCAATCAGTTTTCCTTCTCCGGATGGAGTGTTATCCCCTTCAAAAGAATACAACAAATGCCAAAGTCTGAAATAAGGTTGTTTTTCAAGCTCTTTATTATCTTTATCCAAATCAATAGAAAGGACTTCCATATTCCATCCTAAATCAGAGAATATTAGTCTTAGCTTCTCCAAAATCTCATTTGCCGGCATCTTAAAATCTATCGGCTCATAACCATACTTCTCAATCATACGACTAAAAGCAGAGAAAAAGGCAAATCCTGTATGATTACCATCAATTTGCTTAAAATTCATATCCAGATTTTGAGAATCCGCAAACAACAATTTCAGCACCTCTGCCTTTTTCATAGTCTCTTTCAAAGAGAGTTCTTTGGCAAGTATTTCTTTTTCCTCCTGAAACAAAGGGCGTCTTCCTGCCGCATACAATGCATCTTCCATACCAGAAAACAGAGTAGGAGAGTTATCAAACTTTTTGCGTTTGCCAGGCTTATCCCCAACAAACACTTCTATGTCATTCAATGTCTGCCATATTTTGAATTCTTGAAACAATGGATGCGAACGCGGAATCACTCGGCAACCGACAGTCTTATTCAACTCTTTGTCATCCTTTTTTACAACAATCTCACGGGTTTCAAATTCACAGAAACCGATCAATCCTTTTTGACTTTTCAATTGACGCTGATAAAATATAATGATATCACAAATCTCTTTCTTCAACTCTCCCGTCAACTCCTTATGATATTCAGCCTGTTTTTCCCATATCCTGTCAAACTCATCCAAATAATCTTGTCGATAAAACACTTTATTACGTAAACTCATATTAGGATTCTTGTCCAATTCAGACATTAGATATTGCCCTACGGTCTGACGATTGAAATACAACTGCTTGCTACGATCGCTAATGGCTCCCAAATAGCCACTGGAAGTACTTATCTGTCCATTGATTTCTTGTAATACAATGGCTAATCTCTCCAAATCAATTTGTTCCGAAAGCGCTTGCACCCGCCAACGATAATTCTCTAGTTTCAATTCAAATCCTTTGACATTCCGTTTAATTCCAACCAGTTTGCACTTCTTTGTAACCACTTCCGTTCTCGCCTCTGCTTCATTCCAAACTATTTCTTTCTCTGACCATGCGAAATACTTTGATAGAACTGCCCAAGTTTGGTTTCTGTTTTTACCCTTTATCTCTTCTTTTGCGGCATCACAAAACAAATCTGGATTAAACTGTTTCTGAAAAGCCCAGATTTTCTCCAATTCATCCTGCAAATCAGAGCGATAAAAATCCGGAAGTACTTTCTTCCCTGATTCAAGTATTTGCAAACAAAGTTCTCCAGGAGTCAGATTCTCTTCATAAAGTTTCTTAGCGACCTCCATACCATCAATCAAAACCCCATCTTCGGTCCCCTTGACTTTCCGATTACTTTTATAACCCCGCTTTTTATTAATCATCAACAGCACTCGTGCAAATTCTTCTAATGAAATTTCTTCCACAGCAGCTTTTGCTCTTAAACGATATGTTTCAAAAGTAGTCCTATTGCCGTGTTCGGAAAGCAAAGTTTTATCTGTAATAAATCCGCATTCCTTAAGTAATTCGACAAGTGCCTCACGACGCAATTTATAGCGTTGTAAATTCCTGCGCATACTTCTTTTAAGAGTTCTATATGCATTTGTGGTAATACTTTTTCCTTTTTCAAAATTCTGTAATTCATCCACTGTCAATGGATTCACTCTCACACCCAATTTTATAATAGAAGACTCCTCGTCAACATTCTCGGCCTCATTTACCAATGCCCAACCAATGCTGCTACAACCTAAATCTAGTCCTAATACTCTTTTCATAATAGCAATTAAAGTTAAACCTATCAGCGAATTTACACATCTATCTTGATGACAATAAAAATCTATCAAGTAAATTCCCTGAAAATAAAGCGGCAAGATATAAAAAAATGTTGATCTTACAAATAAAACAGCAAGATATCACAATTTTCCATCGTAAAAAGTTAACGAAACGATTGATTTTACATAGAAAAAATCCTTAAATCTATCATTTTTTATTTTTATTCCCTATATTTGCAACACTAAAATGAAGCAAATCACAATAAGGATTATTCCGTTGTGAAAACATTAGGTTCCCTCGTCCTTAACGGGGGATTTTTTTATTCAACAGAAACAAACCCGAATAAAAAATGGAAAAGAAAACAACTATAAAGCCGAATAGGCAGTGGTTCATCTTCTTCAAAGACCAACTGCTACTGAAAAAAGAATATACGGAACAAGGTAGAATAAAATATGTCATCCCCACCGGTACAGAACCACCGATAAAACCTGAAACAGGACACCCTATACACGAAGTATTACTTGTCAACGGTGAACAGATATGCGCTTTTTCCCTCAACCATTCGGCTGAAGAATCTGAGACACAGATCATGATTGGGCTACGTGCCTCCTACGAATATATCTCCATCAACGAATATCGTGCTGCCGGAAAAGCATACCAGATACTCTATTGGGATGAACATAGCCGCTTCTGCCCCGTATGTGGCACCCCTACAACACAGCAGGCACCCATTATGAAGAAATGTCCCCAATGCGGCAACGAAATATATCCGCCCATCTCCACAGCCATCATCGTGCTGATAAGAAAAGGGGAAGATATTCTGTTGGTACACGCCCGCAATTTCCGAGGCACATTCCACGGATTGGTAGCCGGATTCCTTGAGGCAGGCGAAACATTGGAAGAGTGCGTAGCACGTGAGGTAATGGAAGAGACCGGACTAAAAGTGAAGAACATCCGCTATTTCAGCAGTCAGCCGTGGCCCTACCCCAGTGGGCTGATGGTTGGCTTCATTGCCGATTATGAAAGTGGAGAGATAAAACTACAAGAAGACGAGCTAACATCCGCTGCCTTTTATCATAAAGACAATTTGCCGGAGATTCCTCAAAAACTGAGTATTGCCCGAAAATTGATAGACTGGTGGTTGGAAAACAACTAAAGACAAGGCGACAAAAAAAGAGGTGCATCTCCCTTTTCTGGAGTGCACCTCTCATTATTCCTTACACTATCAATCTATCAGATTCCCAATGATTGGCGTACTGCCTCCACTTTCTCTGCAGCGGCGGCATCGGCACTGGCATAGCACTTCGGACAGCCCATTTCACCCTTCACCTCAATATAGAACTTAATCTTCGGTTCCGTACCGGAAGGACGAACAGAAATCTTCGTACCATCTTCTGTGAAATACTGAAGAACATTTGATGTCTCCGGCATTTCAATCTTGCTCACTTGCCCAGCGGCATCCGTCTGTTCCAATGTCTTATAATCCTTAATCAAAGAAACAGCCGAGCTTCCGATTTTCTTCGGCGGATTCGCACGGAAATTATCCATCATAGCCTTGATTTCCTCGGCACCGCTCTTACCGGGCTTCACCACATTCACAGTAGTCTCCTTAGAGAAACCATATTCCACGTAAATTTCCATCACAATGTCATACAACGTCTTGCCCTGATCTTTTGCCCAAGCACAGATTTCAGCCAGCAATGAGCAAGCGGAAACAGCATCTTTATCACGGACAAAGTCTTCGGCAAGGAAACCGTAGCTCTCTTCACCACCACCGATGTATTGCTGCTTGCCCTCGCTCAAACGGATTTCACGGGCAATCCACTTGAAGCCGGTGTAGCAATCACGCATTTCAATCTTATTCTTATCGGCAACAGCCTTGATAAGTTCAGTAGTCACGATAGTCTTCACAATGAAATCATTGGGCTGCATCTTACCGGTAGCGATGCGGTTCTTGATGATATAGTACAAGAAAATCAAAGCTGTCTGATTACCGTTAATCAGCACCCATTCACCCTTATCATCCTTGCAAGCCATGCCCACACGGTCGGCATCCGGATCACTTGCCATCACGATGTCGGCATCAATCTTCTTCGCCAATGCGATGGCCATGGAAAGTGCCTCTGCGTTTTCCGGATTCGGAGAAACCACTGTCGGAAAGTTACCGTCCTTCACCATCTGTTCGGGCACGCAGTTCACATTCTCAAAACCCCACAATCTCAAAGAATCGGGAATCAGCACACGACCGGCACCGTGAAGCGGTGTATATACAATGCTCAAATCCTTTTGCCGCTTGATGACTTCGGGGTCAATAGAAATGCTGTGAACCATATCCAAATAGACATCATCCACTTCCTTACCGATAATCTGAATCAATTCATCGTTTCCTTTAAACTTGATGTCATCTACCGTAACCTTGTTCACCTCATCAATGATAGCTGTATCATGTGGAGCAAGTACCTGCGCGCCATCGTCCCAATAAGCCTTGTAACCATTATACTCCCGCGGGTTGTGGCTTGCCGTGATGTTGATACCGCTTTGGCAACCCAAATGACGAATAGCGAACGATACTTCAGGCGTAGGACGCAACGCATCGAACAGATATACCTTAATGCCATTTGCAGAGAAAATGTCAGCGGAGATTTTAGCGAACTTGTCACTATTGTTACGGCAGTCGTAACCCACTACTACAGAAATCTGGTCCATACCGGCAAAGCATTTGTTCAGATAATTTGCCAGACCTTGCGTAGCGGCCCCCACCGTATAGATATTCATACGATTTGAACCAACACCCATTATACCGCGCAATCCGCCCGTTCCAAATTCCAAATCCTTATAAAAGCTGTCTATCAGCTCCGTCTTATCGGGATTTTCCAACATGCGTTTCACTTCAGCCTGAGTTTCGGCATCGTATGCCGGGGTAAGCCATTTTTCGGCTTTCTCAGTGACCTGCTTAATCAGTTCCTGATTTTCCATAAACTATTATTATTTTAAAGGTTATTTGAAATCCTTGTTAATTCACAAATGTAGGAGATCCTGTTCAAATATCCTAATTTTATTCAGGCATTTTATATCTGTCCCCTGTATGTTTTACATATTCCTCCAAAAATTCCTTCGGATAACCCGGACGAATAACACCTGCCGGCTGTCCAATGGAATTTCGCTCGAACTTGCCGTCCTTCATACGCTTCACTACCCCATCATTATACTTCACAACCAAAAACTCCCCAAGACGCTTCCAAGTATCCAAAGTGCTCTGCGCAACTTGATTGGTATAATTAGTAAGGAAAGCCTTTGCCTGAACAGGATCTTTCTCCAACAATCTGGCAGCTGCCGCCTCAACACCTTCCTGCGCATAATTGAACGTGGTTTCCAATTCCGTCTGCGTAGCACGCACATCCCCCATCATCAGGTCATAGCGTGGATAAACCATGTTGGCCACCCAGTTGTATATCCAGAAAGCAGACTTCCAGGAGAAAGTAATATAGTCAGCACCATCCACACGGGTGTAGCATTCGGGCACCTTATCCGTACAACAATACACCGGCGTGAACACAGTCATATTGGCATCGTCCGTACCAAACCAAAGTACACCGCCGATGGCATCGGGCATGGAAGAACGCATCTGAGCCACGAACACAAATCCGGATTGTTGGGTAGAGATAGGACGCTCGTTGAAATACTCCTGCCCACCTACTTTGAAGGAGAGAGGCGAAAGACGATACGGAGTATGGTACGGACCTGCACCGAAATCCTTACTGATGTCAAGCGGCGTACCTTCATAGTGGTCGCGCATCGCATTCTTCACATCCTGTACGGAAATCTTGCGGTTAGGCTTCACAAACAGAGGCATTGGAGTATCTGTCTCACCTGTTATATAAGGTAAAAATTCATTGCCACGGTCGGTAAACATATTGAAATAGCTCCATACGCGGGCTTCGCAATAGCGACGTGCACCAAAATCAAGCGGAGCATAGGCGTTGGCAAAACTGAAGTCCTTGTTCATCCCGGAGAAATACCCCTTCTCACGAGCAAAAGAGACAACGTCTGGCGAGAACATACAATTCTCCTTGTCATTCATATTAAACTGATGAATACGGCTTTGGTTGGCGTGCGCGGAAATGCAATCATCGGGCACACGAACTGCCACCCATACGGCCCCACGTACACCGGGTCCTTTGCCTATCATCTCCATAATCCAGATTTCATTCGGGTCGGCAATGGTGAAAGATTCGCCACTGCTGTAGTAGCCATACTCCTGCACCAATTCTGTCATCACCTTGATGGCTTCACGGGCGGTGCGTGAGCGTTGCAAACCAATGTAAATCAAACTTCCATAATCAATGATTCCGGTCGTATCCACCAATTCGGGACGTCCGCCAAACGTGGTTTCACCAATGGTGAGCTGGAACTCGTTCATATTGCCGATGACATTATAGGTCTGGCGAGCCTGTTCGATCTGCCCCAGATACTTACCGGTATCCCATTCGTGAATGTCAATCAAAGTGCCTTTCTTATGCATCCCCGCAGGATAATGGTATAACTCGCCGAAGAGTCCATAAGAATCGGCGGAATAAGAAACGATGGTAGAACCATCCGCAGAGGCATTCTTGCCCACTATCAGATTGGTACAGGCCAGCGCATTTATCACCGCCACTACTGCCAACCATGCAGAAAGAATCAGTCTTTTACTTTTCATACTTCTCTATTATTTATTAATGATTAAAAATTGTTCTATCAACTAAGAAAGACTATTCAGCCCACACAAAAGCATTGGCCGACGACAATTCCCGAATCCCTCTTTTGACTTCCGGCTATAGAGCGGTACAAATATAGCGAAAAAAATCACAATAAGCCGCATTTTTCTGTATTGCACAAATATTCTTACCCGTTGGCGGAATTAATTTGCAGATCCGCTTCCTGACATCATTTAATACACTGATTATCAGATGATAAAAAATGGATTATCAGACATTTGTGTTCAGCGTGACAAACACTTGTGTTCAAGCTGACAGACACAAGTGTTTGAGACGACAGAGGCAAGTGTCTGTCAAACCGGGAAATATAGGAGAAATAGCAGAAGTTATTTCCTTGCGGATTTAATCCCGCCAACAGGTTAAGAATCGTGCTATCTTCTGTATATTCGAACCGGTCACATCAAAGCTTTGCATTTTCAGCTTCTCCATTTCACTGTCCCTCTCACCACACAAATTCAAATTGTTCGGTAGTCCGATTTCCGCACCTGTCGGTCACGGTCATCTCCACCACGTGCCTGCTTCCCTTCTTCACCCGTTTCGGATCAAGTTCGCAAACCAGGTCACCACTGATGGCGTTAGGTTTTCCAAACAAGGCATATTTCCCGTCAATGGTCCCCCTATACGTACAGATGCCGGTTTCCTTGTCTTTAGCCTTGAACACAATGCGCTCCGTGTGTCCCCATTGCACCTGATTCACCGGAGTCAATACCGGAGGAACCGTATCAACGGCCACTGTATAGGTGCCCAACTCGCGAATGCCAACTTTCATAAAGCCCTCTTCGTACGAGCCTCCGACATAGTATTTTCCGCCACGAGCATTGATCCCTGCCACATAGTATTTCGTCATATCCTCCACCGGACAACGACGCAAACCGATGCGCAGCTCGCAAGTCCCATGTAGCGGGATGCGGGTGTCGTTCAACTGATAAGTGAAAGCAATGTCACCACTATCAGCACGGACGGCATAGTCCAGCAGGGCATCCTTATATAACATGCCACCGGGAACCACCAGTTCCAATCCTGGCTCCTGAAGATAGTTCACCCTGTCCCATTTAAACACGTACTTCTCCCGATGTTCCACCGGACGGATATCCGACTTTTTCCCTTGCACCGTGAAACGCACACAAGATGTATTGCCCAACGCATCACTCAACGTATAGACAAACCGATAAGGACGTTCTTCATCAATAGTAATCAGTCCCCGGTTACCATTGGAGGCACAAAGCATACGCAAGCGGTTGCCCGGCTCAATAAACGATTTCATATATTGCCCGTGTGTCCACGAATTGATGTAACGGTTCTCCTCATACGCAAATCGGCTGACATCGCTGCGGAACACCTTCTTGCCATCCACCTCCAGTACCACCGTTTTCACACCATATTTATTATGCACCCCGTCCATATAATCGTAGGCACGGATGCCCGCTCCGATAATTCCCCAGGCAGTAATAGGCTTTGCAGGATTCAGCGGGAAACTTTTGTTTTTCTGCCCGCCATCCACCACCCCCTTTCCGAGCTGCGGAAACAACATGATGCCTTCAGCACGTGGAGCTGTCGTATCCTTCACTCGTCCGGCAAAGAAAGGAAGCGGATCCACATATTCGTCCGTCTCCGTTTCAATCATATCCAAATGCAGGTGAGGGCCGAAAGAATAGCCCGTATTCCCGCTCAACGCCATTACTTGCCCTGCCTTTACCGGATATTCGCCCGGTTCGGGAACAATCTCCACTTCCCAGCTCTCTTTTTCATACTGAAGTTTTTCAACCCGTTTTGCTATTTCGCCGACAAAAGCACTCAGATGACGGTTAATAGTGGTATAGCCGTTCTGATAGACCACATCGAGCACGTAGCCCGATCCATGGGTGACGCGAATACGCGAAACATATCCATCCGCCAAAGCACGTACCGGTTTACCGATAGTGCCACCGGTCTTGAAATCCAACCCACCGTGAAAATGATTGGCACGCAATTCGCCAAAATTACCGGAAAAGACGATAGGGAAATCAAAAGGCGGGATAAACGAGACTTGTTGTATTTCGGATGTTTGCTGCGCCCGCCCGTTTTGCGAACCGCCGGCCAAAAATAAGAAAAGAAGTAGTACGGTATATTTCATCTTTCGTAAAACCTATCTAAAAAACTGTTTTTAATGCAGCAAAGATAACAAGAATACCCCATATTTTGTCACCAGACCGCCCGTTTTCTGTTTTTAAACACCTGCTTCCTGATAACATCGAAAACGAAATTTCACTATCTTGCGCTATGTTTAACCCCCTAAATTCTGAAGGTTATGATTATCGGAGTACCTAAAGAAATCAAGAACAACGAGAACCGTGTAGGAATGACCCCTGCCGGAGTAGCCGAACTGGTGAAACGAGGTCATACAGTGTATGTACAGGCTACAGCAGGCGCAAACAGCGGTTTCTCCGATGAAGACTACATCGCCGTAGGCGCAAAGACGTTGCCCACCATCGAAGAGACTTATGCCATAGCCGACATGATAGTCAAAGTGAAAGAGCCGATTGCGCCGGAGTACAAACTGATTAAGAAAGGACAAGTGGTGTTTACCTATTTTCACTTCGCAGCCGATAAAGAACTGACCGATGCCATGATAGCAAGCGGTGCCATCTGTATCGCCTACGAAACGGTAGAAAAGGCAGATCACTCACTTCCGCTGCTCACCCCTATGAGTGAAGTGGCAGGCCGTATGGCTTCCCAAGTGGGTGCACGCTACCTTGAGAAGCCCCAAGGAGGCAAAGGCAAACTGATGGGTAGCGTGACAGGTGTACGTCCTGCACGTGTACTGGTTCTCGGCGGCGGCATCGTAGGAACCAATGCCGCACAAATAGCCGCCGGAATGGGGGCCGAAGTGCTGATTACCGACATCAACCTACCCCGCCTGCGCTACCTCAGCGAGGTTATGCCCAAAAACGTAAAAACCCTCTACTCCTCCACCCATAACATCCGGATGGAACTACCCAACATCGATCTCGTCATCGGTTCCGTCCTTATACCCGGCGACAAGGCACCGCACCTCATCACCCGCGATATGCTGAAACTGATGAAGCCAGGCACCGTCCTTGTGGATGTGGCCATCGACCAAGGAGGCTGTTTTGAGACTTCCCACCCAACCACCCACAGCGACCCTACTTACATCATAGATGGCATCGTACACTACGCCGTTGCCAATATTCCCGGTGCCGTGCCATTCACCTCCACCATGGCACTGACCAACGCTACCCTGCCCTACACCGTTGCTCTGGCAAGCAAAGGCTGGAAACAGGCATGCAAAGACGACCCGGCATTAGCCTTGGGAGTAAACGTAGTAGAAGGTAAGGTTACTTACAAAGCTGTAGCGGACGTGTTCGGACTGAAGTATGAACCTTTAGAAAGTTTCTCTTGGTATAAAAAATGATTTTTCAACAAGGTGAATCCCAATCTTTTAGGCACGGAATTCTAAAATCTCCGTGCCTAACATTTCTATTTCAACACATCGCCATCACGCATAATTCATGATAACAAAATCACGGAATGATGTTTTTCGTCTGCACCGTTATCGAGTCACCATACATTTTCAGTTCTTTCAAAGTACGTACCCGGCGTTTACGCCCCTTTACATCCCAAAATTCACGGGTAAAAATTGTCATCAAATCGTAGCCGCCGGCCTTCCCCTTATATACGGGAACTTGCTTGAGCGCATAAAACGGATCACCTCGCCAGGTATCCTTTTCGACTTTAATCTTTTTCTGATAAACCGGATCCCAATTGTATTTGGTATTGGCTGTATAGGGATGCAAGGTGAGCCTGACAGTCTTTTTCGGCTCCTTCGGCAAGGAGGTGTCAAAATCCATCCACGGCCTATCCGCCGATGCCTTCGGAGTCCCCAACATATTCATTTGGAGCTCTTTCAACGCATGCGGGTTCACCTTCATCTCCCCTTCTCCCTGCAGCAACCGTTGCAATTTCAGAGAGTCCTGCGGTGTCCAATTTTGGGCACAAACGGGAAAGGCTACCGCACACAGCAACCCATATATAAACACAAAACGATTCACGATTTCAGATTTCAGAATTATAATTTCGTAGAATATCGCCCTCTAACTCCTCAATCATTCTCTTCTCCCCTCCCTACGGGGAGAGGGAGAGAGGCTACCACCACATATACCCACTGCCACAGAGTGGCTCATCGTAGCAAGGATCAATGGTCCACATTGTTCGTGGAAATTTCCGTCCTTCCCACCAACGCCGATAGCGCGAGGCTGCATCCAGCACTTCATCGTCTGAAAGGAAATAGATGCCCTCATAATTCTCAGCATCCGCATGCACCATTTTGCATCCCATGGAGGCATTGTATCCCAAACGGATAGTCTCGACTGTCCACAAAACACATTCACCCAACCGGAGTTTTCCACCTGCCGAATAAGAAACAGGAGCCAACGGGAAAGCGGGAATCACATCCAAGTCTTCGGCGTATTTCAGCAACAATTCAATGTCGTCAACTGTAAATTTCGGCATATTATTCAGCCCATCGGGGCTTTGAGCATTATATTTTCCCGTCTTCAATTGCTTGATGAACAAATCCACATCGGGATGTTCATAATCCAAAGTCCCTTCTGTACAAGAAGCGAACGAAAACGTAAAAAGCACGAACAACAATACGTGCATATATATATAGATAAAATTTTTCATTTCAGATTTCAGATTTTAGATTTCAATAAATCAGCTTTCAGTATCAACGTTGTTTTTCTATTTTCTGTTCAATTTTCCGCTTCCCTTTTTCAACTTAATAAGTCATTCGCACCCCACATAATAGGTTCAGATTCACGGGACGCTCTGTACGCAAGGTTCCGGTCTTTGAATCCGTATCGAAATGGTGGGAAACGGACGGTTCGGCAAACAGGGCAAAACGATCGTTCATCTTATAACGAACTCCCACCCCGGCAGCCAAAGAGAGTTGCAACGGCTCTGCCTTAAAGCTATTGTCGGATGCTCCCGCAATACATTTCTCAACGGCACCTCCCAATATTGCATAGAAATCAACCTTAGAGGAACCTGCAAGCCGTGCATTCAGTTTTACGGGAATCGCCAACGTATGCAATGTATAGTCAGCAGGCAAACAATTATACTGCAGCCCTGTTTCCAAAGCCAAAGCCTTGTTCAGCCGACGCTCCACCGTAATCCCTGCTGTGAACGGCATATCAAAACCGCTTTGAGACAAAGAAGTGCCGATAGCGGCTTTTACCGCCCAATTACGAGACTTCAAGTTTTTTCTCGAATCGGCAGTTGCATCTTTTTCAACGCCAGACTTCGAGGTATTTGTTTCCGAATCATCGGTTGCTTTGGCGGCACTTGCCTTATACATTCCCCCTTGTGCGGGATGTTGATTGCCGAAGTAGCTATTCCCAGACAAACGGTTCTGCCCATAGACTCTTTGTGTAATGGTGATGGAAACATGAAGGGAAACTGACTCCTCGTCCTCCGCATCAGCAACCGGTCCTGCCGGCGTACCGGTCGTAGGTTGTTTGATTCCGGGCTTGTTCACCATGGGATTTGCCGAATGAATGGAAGGAAAATTCTCCTGTACGATGTCTCCGTTCAGGCTCCCTTCGGGTGTCAACGCCGCCACTTGCGTAAACGCCTCCTTTATCTCTTCTTTGGGAGAGAAGCACCAGAAAGCTGCGGAAGCCGCTCCTAACACAAAGGCCACCGATGCAGCAGCAGCCACCCGATAGTATTTGGGCGAAAGCAGCCACTTCCGGTGTCCTGTTTCCTCCAGACACAAGTCGTGTTGCAACGTTTCCCAAAAATCATCCCGTACCGGCATCTCTGCACCGGAAAGACGATTACGGAACAAATCGGTTATTTCATCTTTTTCTCTCATCATTTAATATACTCTTTAATTCTTTTCGCCAATAAACTTTTGGCACGATGCAACTGCGAGGTGGACGAATGCTCCTTGATGTGGAGCATCTCAGCGATCTCCTTGTGCGACTTTTCCTCAAAGACGTACAAGTTGAAGACCGTACGACATCCGTCGGGCAATTCGGCCACAAACGCCATCAGCACCTCTTCGGGAATGCAGTTTCCGGTTTCGGCAATACCCGTTTCATCGGGGATGTCGGGCAACCGCTCCTCATTCACCACCAGCTGGCTGAAACGTTGCCTCCTCCGCAAGTAGTCTATAGCCTGTGTCACCATTACCCTTGTCACCCAAGTGCCCAACGCACATTCTCCCCGAAAGGTGAAATGGGTGAAGATTTTGATGAAACCATCGTGCAATACGTCATACGCCGCATCGACATCGCCCGTATAGCGGTAGCACACCGCTAGCATCTGTTTGGAGTAGAGAGTGTATAATTCCTTCCGGGCGGATTCCTTTCCTGCCCGGCAGCCCTCAACCAGTTCTATCTCGTTTTCCAATGTCAGTACTCGTTTTACGGACGCCTCTTTGCGTCGTTTGTTAGTTAGACGCAGCATGATTGAAAATGCTGCCGGATTTATTCTAAAAAGAAGTTAAATCATAAGAGAAATTCTTCAAACAAAAAAAGTCTCATCCTATCGGTATTTCTTTTCCAAGGCACCTATCAACTCTTCCATCTCCACAATCAATACATCTATCATATTCCAGTTCATCATGTACTCAATGGCACACACAAAATTATTTACTCCCTGCTGCCGTAACAAATAGGAAAGACGATCTCGTACATTCCAATCCACAAAAGCTTTCCCTTTTTCATCCGGAGCCGCATTCAATGCGGGAACCATTATCAGATTCTGCTTGTACTTATAGTATATATCCGTATTTGCCGTCAACTCTTTCAAGTCATAATAAACTTGCAGCACGTTTTGTAACAGAAGCTTATCGGGAATGTATTGCATCAGCGAGGAACCTTTCATAACATCCAGCGCGTCTGTACGATTGGACAAACTGAATAAATTAGAAGAAAATCCGTCATAACGTACAAGAGTGTCCTGTGGAATTTTATCCAAATCCAAGTTGCACTTGGTAAGCAAACAGCTGAAACGAATATCCACTGTTATACATTGCTTATACATCTTCAATTCATCCCTGTTACGCCTCAACTCTTCAATGACAAGCTGCATTGTACTTCTGACCTCCTTCTGATGCACATGGTCAGTAATCAAGTCGCTCCCCCAGAAAGAAATGACGATACCGACTACCACAATGCTTAGCTGTCGTAAATAATCGCCCATACGCCAACCCTTGACAACCGTTTTCGCCCTCATCCAAAACCTCTTCTCCATATACCTATATATTAAAAAGCCCCTCATAAATCCCGCCATAATCATGCTGCATTTATGAGAGGCTTCCCAAAAGTCTTTTACAATCAGCTTTCTTTTCTCGTCAACATGCCTTGAAGCTCATATCCAGCCCTTTCACGGAGTGGGTCAAGGCTCCTACTGAAATAAAATCCACACCGCATTCGGCATAGTCGCGAAGCGTATCGAAGGTGATACCGCCGGAAGATTCCGTCTCATAGCGGCCACCTACCAACTCAACGGCTTTCTTCGTCATCTCAGGACTGAAGTTGTCGAACATGATGCGATCCACGCCCCCCAAGTCAAGTACCTGCTGCAACTCGTCGAAGTTGCGCACCTCAATTTCTATCTTAAGGTCCTTATCTTTCTCCTTACAATATTCCTTGGCACGGGTTATCGCCTTTTCGATACCTCCGGCAAAGTCCACATGATTGTCTTTCAACAAAATCATATCGAACAGACCGATGCGATGATTTACGCCACCGCCTATTTTCACCGCCATCTTCTCAAGGATGCGCATACCCGGAGTAGTTTTACGGGTGTCAAGCACACGGGTATTCGTACCTTTCAGCCGTTCGGCATATTTGCGGGTCATGGTGGCTATACCGCTCATGCGCTGCATGATGTTCAGCATCAACCGCTCCGTCTGCAACAGCGACTGCACCTTTCCTTCCACAACCATGGCCACATCGCCCGGTTTTACTTCCGCGCCATCATTGATGAACACCTCCACCTTCATCGTCGGGTCGAAACGACGGAACACCTCTTTGGCTATCTCAATGCCCGCAAGGATACCCGCCTCTTTAATCAAAAGTTTCGACTTACCCATTGCCGTAGCAGGAATACACGAAAGGGTGGTATGGTCTCCATCCCCTATATCTTCTGCAAAAGACAGATCTATCAGTCTGTCAATCAATTCTTCTTCCTTATTCATTTGTTTTATCTATTCTTATTTGATGTATGACATATTTGTTCTGTACTTTTCTAAAGAAACAATTCACCCGAAAGTTTCCATTCGCAGTCATCAAAGTACCGACAATGAAACTGGATTCATCCCGCTTGCCCTGATGGTTCACACAAAAGTCGCTGACTTTATGGTTGGAAAAGAACGTAGCCATCGCCTCATTCGTTTTCCCTTTGTCGGCAGACTTCGATTGGTTCAGAATAACCAAATCGACCTTATCACCCAGATACTTGTTAAGTTCCTGAGAGTTCCCTTTCTTGAAGGCACCAACCACCCCTTCGGGAACGCCTTGTGCCATCAGCACCGTCGCCCAAACGAAAAGACCTGTCATCAAAAAGATTACCTTTTTTTTCATTGTCACAAGTTTTTTGTTTGCAGGAGTTATCGAGAGTTAGAAGCCAACACCTCAATAAGTAAAGAACTATCGACTTTTCCCTAAGCCAACTTGTTGGCTGATAACTCCCGATAACTCCTTATAACTCCCTATACCACGGACAAAGGTAAGCATTTGTCGCAAATTACAATAAAAAAACACTAAATTTGTGCCCGAATTCAAACAAAACCAAACAAAAAACAATATGAAAACGACCCTGCTCGTCGTAGGACGCACCGTAGAACAACACTTTATCACTGCCATCAACGACTATGTGCAGCGCACCCGACGTTACCTTTCTTTTGAAATGGAAGTTATTCCCGAACTGAAAAACTCCAAAAGTCTCTCAAGGGAATTGCAGAAAGAGAAGGAAGGAGAACTGATACTGAAAGCGCTCCAGCCGGGCGATGTCATCGTACTGCTGGACGAAGGAGGAAAAGAAATGCGCTCCATAGAGTTCGCAGACTATATGAAGCGCAAAATGAATACCGTCAACAAACGGTTGGTCTTTATTATCGGTGGCCCCTACGGGTTCTCACCAAAGGTATATGAAACCGCCCACGAAAAAATGTCTCTGTCTCGCATGACCTTCTCGCACCAGATGGTGCGTCTCATCTTCGTGGAACAACTTTACAGGGCGATGAACATACTGAATGGAGGGCCGTATCATCACGAATGATGAAGCAGGCTACAAACAATCTTCACATTGCGTTCCACAATTTGTCTCATTTTCACAAAGCAGTTATAGCTTCTATAGACAGACCTGTATATTTAGCAATCATCTCTAAAGGTATATTGTCCGACTTCATCGTCCGGGCTATGGCATAAGCTTTTTCTTCACGACCTTCTTCACGACCTTCTTTACGACCTTCTTCACGACCTTCTTCTTTCGATGCTTCCTGCACACACAAATAAGTCCGATAAGCATTGATGCTTTTCCAATAGAGTTCGTGTTCCTCTTCATTCAAAGAAGCCACATCGGCAATTTCCTCCAGTTTTTCAAATACGGCTTTACGCGCCTTAAAAGGCATCCGTTGCAATGTTTCCATATTCTTCAATGTATATATCCAACGCTCAAAATCTGTTTCACATTCACTCTCTTCTTTCTTGAATACCGGCAGTGCAAGAAATATCTGCCGCATTTTGTCACA
Organism: Bacteroides sp.; assembly: GCF_029057325.1. Classification (GTDB taxonomy): domain Bacteria; phylum Bacteroidota; class Bacteroidia; order Bacteroidales; family Bacteroidaceae; genus Bacteroides. The sequence goes on from NZ_JAICZW010000209.1 coordinate 20,321, forward strand.
GAACAATTCTCCTGTATCACGGTCAGCAAGAATGACATCTGTACGGAACTTCATCTCATCCTTCAACAAGAAGTTCATAAAAAACACCCCATATACCGCTTTTATGTCAAACTTCCAGATGTCACCTTTCTGTCCTTGACGTGCCACTGCATGCGATAAGTAAAACAATGCACGTTCTTTGAAGAAGGCCTGTGACTTATTCTGCATTTCCACCAAAATTTTCTCGCCCGTATCCGTTGTACAATAAATGTCGTATATCAACGCACGGGCATCCTCCCATTCGGGAAGTTGTTCGTTATTCAGAAAAGATAAATCAACAATCACCCGTTCACCTTCTAACAAATCATTTAAGAAATCTATCAATAAGTCCTTTGATATTTCCTGACCGAATATTTTCTTAAATCCGTAATCGGTAAACGGATTGATGAATCTTCCCATTATAGTCACTCTTCTTTATAGTTTTCCACAAAGATACCCTTATTATCCCAACAAACAAACTTTCAGACCTATATTTTCAATTCAGACCCATAGAAGTAATAAAAAGAGAGGACCCCTTGATGCCAAGGAGTCCTCTCTAAATCTTTCCCAAAGCAGGGCTTCACCCTAACCGAGCCGAGACTATTTAGCCTGATGCAGCCGGAAATACCTCTTCATGAAGCAGACATACACCAGGCTGAGTAATACCACCGTGCCTGCCAGATACCCATACCCGGCTTCCTGACACGCCACATAACCTGCATTTACAACAGCCTGCACCACCATATAGACAGCAGAGACCGCCACATGTGGCACTTTCAGCTCGTTCGCCATAATCTGATACAGGTGCTTCCGGTGCGGCAAGCCGATATTCTCGTGCAGCATCAAGCGGTGGATGATGGTCAGCACACTGTCCACCCCATA
>NZ_JAICZW010000021.1 GCF_029057325.1 Bacteroides sp.
GCGCTGCTCCCTTACGACTGTCGGAGTTGTAACGGGTGCCACCACCAATATGTATTTACTAACATAGTTTTCATTGTCTTTTTTTGTTTTATCGGTGGCAAATATAACCACTTTGTTTTAATATCCAAAATAAAAGTGACTTTTTTCTTTATTTTTTTCTGCGAACCATTTTGCCGGATGAAGTGTTTCGTAGATAAAGTGGGACGTATTTTTTACCACTTCCTGCGAAGTTTCCCGAATAAAGATGTATCTTCGCAGAAACTCGTAACCCGTAGCTTGTAACTCGTTAACTCAAAAACTTAAAGATATGAAAGGATTAAGTTACTCTTTTTTGCGTGCGATAGGTGCGCTGGTGATAGGTCTGATACTAGTGATGTTTCCCGATCAGGCAGGTGATTATCTGGTGATAACGGTGGGTGCCATCTTTCTGGTTCCCTCGCTTATCAGCATTATCGGTTATTTCGCGCAAAGCGCTGAGGTGCGTCACCGTTTCCCGGTTGAGGGGGTGGGCAGTTTTCTTTTCGGCTTGTGGCTGATTATTATGCCCGGTTTCTTTGCCGATTTGCTGACGTTTGTATTGGGATTTATCTTAGTGATGGGAGGTGTGCAGCAGATAGCCTCGTTGTCGTCGGCACGCCGTTGGATGCCGGTATCGTTTGTCTTTTATGTGTTGCCGGTATTGATTCTGGTAGCCGGGTTGGTGGCGTTGTTCAATCCTACGGGCGTGCGTTCCACGGCCTTCATCATTATCGGCATCAGCAGCATGGTGTATGCTGCTTCCGAACTGCTGAACTGGTTCAAGTTCATGCGTCGTCGCCCGATAGATCATATTGATAATGTGATAATGTGGTAATGTGCAAATCTGTTGCTGGCTGGCAGCGTGACATTGAAATGACACAGCGCAGCCAATTATCACATTACCACATTATCACATTATCTCCATTAATCCATCCACTTCTTGATCAGTGCTATCGCCTCTTTTTGCATCTCTTCGGGCAGTGTGCCGATGCGTGCCAGATGGCTGCCTCCGGGTTCAACGAACACGTGGATATTTTTCTTTCCTTTTAGCCAGGTGACGCCTGCCGCTGTCCACGGGTCGTTCTGACCATAGATGAATATCATTTTCGGATCGTTCTTTTTGAGGAATTTCGTGATTTTCTTGCCCAATGTCTTATCGAAAGGCATATCCTTCAATTCTTCGGGAAGCATCAGACGATGCAGATAGCCCTTGCTTGACTGGATGGAGAGATAATCTTTGAAAGGTTTTGTATCGTAACCGTAATAACCCAATTCGCGGGCGGCCTGTACGAAGAAGGAACCTGTCGGACTGTCGGCAATGAAATAGTCGGGGTTGCTGATGGCAAGCAGATGCTTGAAAATCTCGTCATCCGAAGCGGTGGTGGCGGGAATCTTGTCGATAGGTGTTCCCCATTGCCAGAGGGCGAAAGAGTATTCCAGCACGCAATAGTCGTAAATCTCTTCGGCAGGTGCACGGAATTTCAATCCTTTTTCTGCGCAATACTTCTCGAAACGGGGCAGCAGGATGGCTTTCCGTTTCAGCACTTCCAATTGGAAGTCTTCAATTTTCTGGCGGTCTTCGGGAGTTGACACTTTCTGGAGGAAAGGTTCGTGGCGGCCGTCTTCCGCTCCGTAGCAGAGCGGAGCGACGTAAGGCACGGAGACATCCACATCCTCCGGATAGAATGTGCGATAGAGCAGGGTGGTCTGTCCGCCCTTGCTGATGCCGGTTGCAATCCATTTTCCGGGATAGATGGTTTTGAAGGCGTTGCGGACAGCATGCAAATCGTCTGCGGAGTTCTCTGCCGTAAGGTATTGCCAGTCTTTGGGTTCGGGAGTGGACTCTAGGAAGTAGCGGTATTCCACAAACACCATATTGGCATCCAGCAGCTTGGAAAGCTCTTCACGATATTTGGGATGAAGGGCGTAGGCGGCTCCATATCCTTCGGTCACAAGAATCGTAGGGCGGTCGAAACCGACGTGCGATACAATGACACGCTGACGGAAACTGCCCTTTTCGGGATGGCGGTGGTCCAGCGGCTGGGTGAAGTAAGTCACGTATTTTTCAGAAAACAGGGGTGACTCCAGTGGTTTGGTTTCCGTAATGGCGGAAATCTGACTCAGTTTTTGTTGCAAGAGGGTTTGTGCCGAAACAGATGTCGACACGAACAACACTGCGAGCAGCAGGAACGCTGCATAGAGATTACGTAAATTTCTCATGATAATTGAGTTGTTTTAGTTTTTGAAAGATGTAAAAATTTAGTATTGTCTTCTCGTTGTCGCAAAGTTACAACTATTTTTCTTATAAAGGCAGGAACTTCGTAATCTCTTTTTATTTGTCGTTTGCAATATTCAGGATTGCGCCGAATTTGTGTTCTGCTTTAGCCACATTCTCCAATACGGAAAGTAGATAGTGCCCTTTGTGTAATTTACGGCGTGTAAATCAGATTGTTTCCGAGCATTAGTTCTATGCCGTTTCCCCAAGAATTGATTTTTAATGATTTTTATTGCTGAAAATCAACTATATAAGAAAATAACGGTACAACTATCCGTTATGGAAAAGAGAAAGTGAAAAAGTTGCTTTGAGGGAGTGAAAGGATTTGAAAGGCGTGTGTTTTGAATGAAAAATTAAACTAAATCTTAACAGTTAATAGATATTTTTATGATAGAAAGCAGGGAGACAACGAAACTTCAAAGGAATACGCTGTATGTCAGCGAAAATGTGTAACCTTTTGGATTTCCGTTTGAAAACGGGAAAGCAAAAGTAACCGACACAGGGCAAATGAAGGAAGTAGATGGCAGTAATGGCGAATATCATTACTGGGATAGTAATGATTGGTATTATATAGACCAATTGGGCAATAGATTATCTAATAAGTGAGGTGCAGAATGAACGGTCGTTGATAGTGTTAGCGACAATGGCGGTGAAGTCGCAAGATACTTGTCAAGGGAGCCGACGGCGGCTGGTGCATACACATCGTCACCAAGAAGACTCGGACGGAAGCCGTGCTGCCGCTGTCAGATGAAGCCCTCGAACTGTGCGGTGAGTGCGGCGAGGGGCAGGTGTTCAAGGGGCTGACGCAGACCATCTTTCCCCTCTATCTCAAAGACTGGATTAAGTCTGCCGGGATAACGAAGCACATCACGTTCCATTGTTTAAGACATATCCAATTCTCTTTTGTGCTGAAAATAAACGACTTGCAAAGATTTGTAGCTTGATTTCCAACGATTTGAAAACGAGCGAAGTTCTGTATCTTACTTCGTTTTGCATTAAATCAAAAGAACACTTTCTTCGCTTGCGAAGTTAATGAGTATTTCTTTAACCGCCCAAATTATAGGTCGAAAAACGAGGAAAAACGAACGGACTTCCAATCGTTGAAAGATTCCATGCCTATCGGTTACTTTGAAGAAAGGCAATATGGGCAACAGAATATGGCTGATGTTTTGTGCCTGCTCTCTATTTCCTCGTTTTGAATATCCTGTTGCATTATATTTTATTTTCGACAATGCTTCAAATGTGCCGCCAAAATCGCAAAGTTGAGTAAGTGTCCTTATAATCAGTTTCACTTTTTCTGAATTTTATCGCGGCTGTTTCAAGCTTTATCACTACATTTGCGTTATAGATCAAAGTATTGTAATTCGTAAGCAAATCAAAACGTATGGAATCGCAAAAGATAAATAGGCTAAAAGTAGTGTTAGTTGAGAACGGCAAGACCGGGAAATGGTTAGCCGAACAAGTAGGCAAGAATGAAGCGACCGTTTCCCGATGGTGTTCCAACAAGATGCAACCCTCCCTTGATATGCTTGTAAAGATTGCAAGTTTACTTAATGTTGACCCTCGCCAACTTATCAATGGCGGTAATAACGATTGATTATGGCAAAGAAAGCAACAAAGAAAAAAGAGAAGAACATCCTCAATCTTGAATCTATATTATTCAACTGCCGTGATTATCTCCGTGGCAGCGCATCACTCAATGAGAAACGCGATGTGATACTTACGCTTGTGTTCCTACGGTTTATCGGCGAGAAGTTCGATGATGCACAAGCCGAGATGCGCCAGCAGTGTATCGACCGTGGAATTACGGACGAGGAAAAAATTGCGAGGTTCCTCGATTCTCCATCCCGTTATAAGAATATTGTGTATGTGCCGGAAGCGGCACGCTGGTCTATGCTAATCAATGTGCCGACTTCTGACCTTGTTGCGGCGCTTGATGACGCTTTACAGGCAATCGAAGACGGCGGAGACACGCTTAAAGGCTGTGTAAAACTCGGACTGTTCACCTCTGTAAAAATCCAGCCCAACGAACTTAAAAAGGTCGTTGACGAAGTGAACAAGATTTCCCACAAGGTATTTGGCGAGGAAAAGGATTTGATAGGTCGTGTCTATGAGTACTTTCTGAAGTCGTTTGCCGTAAATGCCACCAAAGAGGACGGCGAGTTTTACACTCCACACGATATTGTAGAACTCATTGCCGCCTTTATTGAGCCTTTCGATGGCACACTCTATGACCCCTGCTGTGGTTCCGGAGGTATGTTCATTCAATGTGCAAAATATGTAGAAGCAAAGCAAGGTGACATTACGGCCGTAAATGTTTTCGGTCAGGAGAAAGATGACGCCACTTTCCGCCTTGCCAAAATGAATTTGGCGATGCGTGGCATATCCCACCATTTGGGCGATGGCCCTATTTCTACTTTTGACAAAGACTGGCATGCCGGACTTGCCTTTGACTACATTATGGCAAATCCTCCATTTAACCTCAAGCACTGGTTTACCAAGGACGTTACTCAACAAGGCGTGAACTGGGCAGATTATGGAACTCCACCCGAGAGCAATGCCAATTATGCATGGATTCTCCATATACTCTCCAAACTCAAGGCTGACAAGGGTATTGATTTGTACGCAAGATATTTGAAAATAAAGATGAGTTTGTTAAACAATCAAATAATCTTGCGAGACACCTTTATGACCAAAGTATACACCCACACGTTAGTAACGGAGAATTTTATGTAATTTATATTGACGGTTGCATTATTAACGATGAAACTATTGATGCTGTTATGTTACTCAAAACAGAAGCAAAAGATAACTTTTTAACCGTGTCCTATGAAAACGGAGAATACTCCATAAAATCACAACTAGGCTTGAGTACAAAGCATTTAGACAAAGGGTGTATAATTTTCAATACCCAATCAGATAATGGATATTTAATTTCTATCGTAGAAACATCAACTATCCGTCAAGATGGCAGATATTGGTCTAACAACTTCCTTTATATTAAGGAAAAAATTACTGATTTTCAGCATACTGAACATATAGCAGATTTTTGTTCTATTGTAGTTCGACAAATTAGTAAAGGAAATCCTGAAAAATCGTTGGATTTAGCTAAGGCATCTCGAAAAATTATACAAATATTGCAAAATGAAGGTCGGGAAGTAAATACAAATGAACTGATTTCATCATTAGCAATCGATGAGGAAGTCGCATCCATGTTATTATCATATAAAAGAGAATATGAGAAAAGGAGTGGAGAGATGCCTGAGACTTTCAAAATCGCACAAAATGCAGCGAAGAGAAAGGCTATCACGAAAGCTAATATCTTAAAAATAGGTTCAGATTTTGAACTTAAAGTATTAAATTCATCAGCCATTATCGAACAGGGATATGATGATGAGAAGAAACAGAATTTTTTCAAACTATATTATAGATAGGTATGAAGGAAGATATGACAATTGACGATATTAAGAAACTGATCGCCACCGATGAGTCACGGACTCTGGAGCTAAAGAAGACTATCGGCGAACTAAAAGACGGAATGCACTCGGCGTGTGCGTTCCTTAACACCGAAGGCGGTTGGCTGATTTTCGGTATAACACCAAGTTCATTGAAGATAATTGGACAGGAGGTAACCGATAAGACACAGCAGGAGATTGCTCAGGCATTGGCGGGGCTGGAACCTGCGGTAGATGTGCGAGTGGCCTATGTTGATGTACCAGAGTATCCGGGCAACAAAGTCATTGCTATGCATTTTGACGGTTGGGTGTGGGGTGAACGGCCGCACACCTTCCACGGTTGTCCGTATTACAAGGTAGAAAGTACAACGAAGGTGATGCCGCAGGACATGTATGACGAGCGTATTCGCGCCCATCAACCCCAACTGTACGCATGGGAAAGACTTGCTGCTGATAGTGTGACAATGGCAGACCTTAACGAGAACCTGATTCGCAACGGCATCCGTCGAGGTATTGATGGCGGTCGTATCCCGGAATCGGCTTTGTATGAGCCGACAGGAGATATTCTCGCAAAATGGAAGTTGCTTAAGAACGGTATGCCGACCAACGGTGCGGTATTGCTCTTTTCTGATAACATTGACGAGTATCCACAGTTCACACTGAGAATGGCACGGTTTGTGGGTACAGATAAAAATATGTTCCGCGACAATCAACGTGCAGAAGGAAATTTCTTCCAACTTTTGGATGCCGGAGTCGCATTCTGTTTCAAACATCTTTCGCTCAGTGGAAGAATCACAAATCATAGTCTTGAACGGGAAGAGCAACTTGAAGTGCCCTATCATGCGTTGCGCGAGGCTCTTATCAATGCTCTCTGTCACCGACATTGGGAACGGTATAATCTGACTGTCAGTCTTGCCATCTACGATGACCGTATAGAGATTGCAAGTCCTGGCACGTTTCCACCACAGATAACACCCAAAAATATCAAGGAGCCTCATGAGTCATTCCCTCATAATCTGAAAGTGGCTGAAGCACTTTACCGGATGACTTATCTGGAGAACTGGGGAAGCGGTGCGAAGCGCATCATGGATGCCTGCAAAGCGCAAGGGGTGGAAGAGCCTGTGTGGTGTTCAGATGGAGGTTTTGTGACCATCACGTTCAAACGACCTGATAGTTTTGCTCATAATTCCGAACAAGGTGGTGAAAGTACACAAAAAGCCGTTGAAGGTACGCAAGAAAATGCAACCGGTACACAAGAAACGTCTGGAAGTACACAAGAAAACGCCGAAAGTACACAAGAAAGTATTTCTCAGAAAATATTAAGGATACTTTCTAATAATCCAAGTATGACCTTATCGGATGTTGCATCCGAAGTCGGAAGTACAAGAGATGGCATAAGAAAGGTAACGGATAAGCTGCGGGCCAACGGAAGCCTTATCCGCGAAGGTTCGACAAAGAGCGGTCGGTGGATTGTTGTAAATAAAAAATTAAACGATGGCAAATAAGAAAATTGATAATGTAGAAATTCTTTTGTCAAAACTTGACAAAAGTCAGTTGAGCGACTTTATACGGAAGGAATGCATTAACGATGGTCGGTTCCAAGACCGTTTTCTCGCAC